>JAYSZS010000188.1:0-9976 GCA_043737935.1 Propionivibrio sp.
GAGGGGTTGGAGTGAGACAGTCTACGAAACGTCGGGCTCGCCACGTGAGCCCAAGGAAAAAATCTAAATCGGGATTGGGACGTATAAGTTATTGATTTAACATATGGTAGCTGCTACATAATGCCGCTTAAGCGGCGCTTGCGGTTCAAAACTTCGGAAACACGGCCACTTGAGCCAATGAAGGGCTCCAAATCATTAACGGTGAGCCCTTGCTGTTCGATTCTGAATTTAATGGCCTTTACGGGATCTGTAGCCTCCATTGGGTAATGCTTGTGCTCATAGGCCTCAATGAGCGTCACAAGAATTTCCATCTCATCCGACTCTGGTGTTCCCTCTTGCGACTGAAAAACCCGTTCCAGCCGCTGGAATGCGGATTGCAAATCGTCTTCGTTTCGGATTGGCTTGATATTCATTGATTGTCTCCCTTCAATCGGGGCATAACGCGCATGCGATCCAACGAACTTTACCCACACAATTCCTGCCTGATATTGCAATTCAACGACCCGTCGGTACTTGTTTCCGACGATATTGATCACTACCCGCTTGTTGCCACAACTAATTGCGCTCAACAAAGTCAATCGCACCGATCGCCCTGCCTATTTGACACAAGCCCGGAATCACCGCGGGGGGTGGCACCAACAGCAGAACACGAGCAGCACCACGGTAAATTTGTCCTAACGCTAACTCGTTAAATTACCGTCATTCCGGGCTTGACCCGGAATCCAGTGCGTTTATCAAAACAGTTTTACTAACCACTTGATCAGATGGACAAATCTGGATTCCGGCCTTCGCCGGAATGACGAAGGGTTTTTAGAACAAATTTACCCCACGCGCTGCACGACCCATGCCGTGGCGAATGGATTATCTGGGTTAAAATTATTTCCGCGACCCAAATAGGATAAAGAATGGCAGAGACTGGCATTCAGGAAGGTACGGAACAAACCCGTCCTCAATTTGAACTTGATCAATCCGACGACTACAGCCAGTTTTTGCTGCACTCGAAGTCGGAAATCCTTGCCGTGCTCCGCTCCCTGTTAAAAAAGGGGGCGATGATCACGGTTTATTTCGATCAAGGTCATTCTTTCCTGCTCACCTCCATCATCGGCCTGAGCGCAGACAATCACGAGTTTGTTCTCGATATGGGCAGCGATGAAGAGATGAACTGTAGGGCGCTGCAGGCTAAAAGGCTGATTTTCACCTCAATCATCGACAAGGTGAAAGTTCAGTTCAGCCTGAACACGTTGTCGCCAACAACGAGTGAGGGGCACGCCGCATTTCTCGCTACCGTGCCTGATACAGTGCTCCGCTTGCAGCGCCGCGAGTTTTATCGGCTGTCCACCCCGATCGCCAATCCAGTCAGGCTCAAGGCCACGGTCAGGCGCGCCGATGGTAGCGCGCTGCAAATCGAACTGCCGCTGACGGATATCAGCGGTGGAGGGGTTGGCTTGATGGTAACGCTCGATCAGGCCCGGCTTTTCCAGCGCGGCGACACGCTGAACGAGTGTAAATTGATGTTGCCTTACGAGGGTTTGCTGGTGGCGACGCTGTGCGTCCGCAATCTGTTTGACGCCACCACACGCAGCGGAACACACATTGCTCGCGTCGGCTGCGAATTCGTGGGATTGCCCGAATCCCGTCTGACGAAGGTTCAGCGTTACATCACCCGCGTCGAGCGAGAGCGCAAGGCACGCGTGATCGGGATGACCTGACGCAACAACGGCGCCACACGGGCGCCGTTGCTCGAAAACTTCCGGAGAGACGTTTTAAACCTGCATGTTCATCACATCTTGGTAAGCAGAAACGAGCCTGTTGCGGACCTGCACCATTTCCTGAAACGAAATATTGGCCTTTTGCAGGGAAATCATCACCTCGTGCAGATTGGCGTTGCCGTCGCCGGCGGCAAAATTTGCCGCCATCCCTTCCGCCTGCTGCTGCGTCTGATTGACCTGGTCAATCGAATTCTGAAGGATCTGCGCAAAATTCGCCCCACCCGCCGGCTGGCTCTGGGCCTCGGATACACGGCCCCCGGCCTGCGCAGCTGTCGCTCGTAAAACGCTTAACATCTGATCTATGCCCTGGGTTTCCATTGGCTTCTCCTAAATGAATCATACTACCCTACGCAAAAAGTGCGCCCGACGGCTTGGCGCTTACCCGATCACTCGTCAAACAAACCGGCGTCGCGATATTGTTTAAGTTTGTAACGCAAGGTTCGTTCCGACATTCCCAGACGCTCGCCAGCAAGTTTACGTGAGCCACCGAGCACGGCCAGCGTTTCCAGAATATGCTCACGCTCCAGATCCCGCATGTTATCGGTTTGTTGCACGTCCGACAGGGGTGCCGAAGCGACCGACGGCAAAGCCTCAAAAATGGCACCCTGTTTTACCCCGTCAGTCGAAAATAAGGTCGCCGAAAGATGCAGCGCATCGGCCTCGACGATATCCGACGGGGCAAAAATTACAGCCCGCTGCATGACATTTTCCAGCTCGCGAACGTTTCCCGGCCACGCATGCCTGAGCAAGGCGGCCTCGGCCGAGGGCGCCAGCCACAGCCCGGATCGCCCGGAACGAGCGCCATGCTCCGCCAGAAAATGCCGCGCCAGCGGAACAATGTCTTCGCGACGCTGGCGCAACGCCGGAATCAACAAGGGGAAAACATTGAGCCGATAATAGACGTCTTCGCGCAAAACCCCCTTGGCCACGGCCTCGACCATGTCTCGATTGGACGTCGCGATGATGCGAATGTCGAGCGCAATCGGTTTCTTACCGCCCACCCGCTCAACCTCGCGCTCCTGAAGTACACGCAGCAGCTTGGCTTGTAGCCCAAGCGTCATTTCGGTCACTTCATCAAGCAACAGCGTTCCGTTCTGTGCCTGCTCGAACTTTCCGGCCTGCGCCTGTTGAGCGCCGGTAAAGGCACCTTTCTCGTAGCCGAAAAGCGTCGCTTCCAGCAGGCTGTCCGGGATGGCCGCACAGTTGATGGCAATAAAGGGGCCGGATCGACGTGCCGAATGCTTGTGAATATAGCGGGCGACAACCTCCTTGCCGACACCGCTTTCCCCGGTCAACAGAACGGTGGTGTCGGTCTGCGCGACGCGCGTCGCCAGGGCAAAGAGATTACGGCTGACTGGATCGTTGGCGATTACCCGGTCATCGTCCATGGCTTCGGGCAGACGGTAGCGGGTGACGTGTTCGAGCAGCGCCTTCGGCTCGAAAGGCTTGAGCAGGAAGTCACAGGCGCCGGAACGTATGGCTTCGACCGCCCGATCGACATCGGCGAAGGCGGTCATCAGCACTACCGGGAGATGCGGAAAACGGCTGCGAATCTCCTTGAGCAGCGTTATGCCATCGATCGGCATCATGCGCACATCGCTCACCACCAGAGACACGGCCTGCGCATCAAGCAGTTTCAGTGCCTCCTCGCCTCCCGGCGCGGAAACGACCGACAGCCCGGCCAGTTCGAGCGTATCGCACACCGCTTCACGCAAATTGGGGTCGTCTTCGACAACCAGTATCGGTAATCGCTTAGCCATTATTTTCCCGTTATTGTTTGTTTGCCACCGCACAGGGCAGCAGGACGATGAACTCCGAGCCCTCGCCCGGAATTGAACTGACTTCAATAGTGCCGCTATGTGCGCGTACAACACCGAGTGCAATCGCCAGACCGAGGCCTGTACCTTGCCCCCGGGTAGTAAAAAAGGGCTCGAAAATCCTGGCCTGAGCTTCCGGCGCGATACCGCCGCCAGTATCGCGCACACTGATCCGCAGGTGTCGCGCCGCGATGACCGCATTTAATCTGACCTCTGCACTGCGTACAGTTCGCCCGTCGAAGGCCTGCACTGCGTTTTCCAGCAGATTTAGCAGCGCACCCCCCAGCGCCTTGCGACTGCCGGTGATTATAGAGTCGCCCACCTCGGAACTGACGTTGAATCGGATGCCTTTTTCGCGGCACAGGGGTTCGATCATCTGTGCTGCATCGGCAATCAGCGATGCGGCAGGGATGACGTCACGGCCGATGCTCTCGCCGCGAGCGAAAAGCAGAACGTCCTGAATCAGCCGCTCAAGGCGCTTCAGTTGCTCGCTCGCCTTGCCGGCAAAGCGCGTACGCGCCGCATCGGAAAGTTCCGGCTGGGTCAGGTTGGAACTATAGAGCAAGGCTGTCGCCAGGGGCGTTCGCAACTGATGCGCCAGCGACGCGGCCATCTCGCCCATCGCCGCCAGACGCTGGTTGCGCTCAAGATTGGCCTTGAGTTCGTGCGCGACCGTGATGTCGTAAATCAGCAACAGGCGTCCACCCGCTGAATCAAGCGGGCTTTCGGCAATTGAAACTCGCTGTGCGGCAAGTTGCCACTCGTCCGGGGAATCGGTAGCGGCCAGCTTCGCCCGTGCCAGCGTTGGCCAGTCGCTGCCGATGATTGCTGCGCCAAGCATTTGACTGGCAACGGGATTGGCTTCGCTGACCGTCGCTGCGCTGTCGAGAACCACCACGCCTGCCGGCAAAGCGTTAAGCAACAGGGAAAGACGCTCGGATAGCGCTTGTTTCTCCTGGTATTGACGACGCAACTCGCCGTTGGCAACGGCCAACTCGGCGGTCAACGATTCAACGCGGGCTTGCAGCCCCTCGTATGCCTGAGTGAGTTCCAGCGATACCTGATTGAAAACGTCGAAAGCACGTTGCAATTCCTGGGCCTTCATTTCCGGGGCCGGTATTTGATCCGCTGCACTCATTCGATGGAAAATCCCGTGCAATTAACAGCTACAATAGTAGAATAATTCTCAGCACTTTTCGCTTTTTGCTTGATTAATCGCAGAGTTCACACGTTATCGCAAGCATGGCGGCAATCGGAACCGACACCAGGACGACAACAGGCACAGACAATCTGACCGATCGCCTGCGCTCTACACTCGCGCGTTTGAGCAACCAGCAAAAGATTCTGTTGATGGTTTCTGTTGCCGCCGTCATTGCCCTGGTCGTGGCCGGCAGCGCCTGGCTCAAGCAGGCCGACTACCGCGTTCTTTTCTCAAACATCTCTGAGCGTGATGGCGGCGCCATCATCGCCTCCCTTGAACAGTTGAACATTCCTTACCGCTTCAATGAGAGTGGCGGTGCCATCCTGATCCCCGGCGGCAGGGTACATGAAGTTCGTCTGCGCCTTGCCTCGCAGGGTCTGCCGAAGAGTGGTGGCGTCGGTTTCGAGCTGATGGAAAACCAGAAGTTCGGCATCAGCCAGTTTGCCGAACAGGTCAATTATCAACGGGGTCTGGAGGGTGAACTGTCACGCACGATCCAGTCGATTGCCGCCGTTCAGGCAGCGCGCGTGCATCTTGCCATCCCCAAGCCAACCGTTTTCGTGCGTGAAGACTTGCGGCCATCGGCCTCCGTCCTGCTCAATCTGTACCCCGGTCGCATGCTGGAGCCCGCGCAGGTCGCCGGCATCCAGAATCTGGTCGCTGCCAGCATACCCAACCTGGCGGTTTCCAGCGTCACCCTCATCGATCAGAACGGGGCCATGCTCTCGCAACTGAAGAGCAAACTGATGGAGGCCGGACTTGATCCGACGCAAATCAGCTATGTTCAGGAAATTGAAGCGAGTGCCATCAAGCGAGTAGACGACATCCTTTCACCGATCGTCGGTCGGGGTAATGTTCGCGTTCAGGTTGCCGCCGATGTCGATTTCTCACAGAGCGAGCAGACAGCTGAAACACATCGCCCGAACACCACGCCACCGGACATCAGCATTCGCAGCCAGCAGAGCAGCGAATCAGTCAACGCTTCACCGTCGGCGCAAGGCGTTCCCGGCGCGCTGACCAACCAGCCACCAGTACCCGCCACCGCCCCGTTAACGATACCGGCGGTACCTCCTGTTCCAGGGGCGGCGACCAACCGGGGTCTGCAACCCCCGCCGCCGGGCCAGCTTGACGCCGCCGGGGTTCAGGCGCCGATCACCAGTGTCGGCTCGCCAATCAGTACGCGCAAGGATTCGACAATCAATTACGAGCTCGACAAGACCATTCGACATACCCGGCAATCGGTCGGTACCATCAAACGCCTGTCGGCCGCGGTCGTGATCAATCACCGCAAGGATGCCAAAGGGCTGAGCAAGCCACTTGCCGACACTGAACTCAAACAGATCAACGAGCTGGTCAAGGAAGCCATGGGTTTCAACAAGGAGCGGGGTGATACCGTCTCGGTGGCCAACGCGCCATTTACCAGCATCGAGCGTAACGATTCGGGAATCCCACTCTGGAAAGATCCCGACATTCTCTTCTTGCTCAAGAACCTTTTCATCTACGGCGCCCTTGCAGCCCTCGTGGTCTATTTGATGTTCAAGGTGGTTATCCCGTTGAGCAAGACCCTGCTTGAAGCCCCGGCAAGACAAGCCAACAATCTGTTGGGCGGCAACGTCGATATTGTCTCCGGCGAAGGGGAAGAACAGCCCCCTTCAGGTGCACAGTCTCTGGAACGTAAACTCGGGCAGGCGCGCGATCTCGCACAGCAGGATCCGAAGGTTGTCGCCAACATCATCAGGGACTGGACAGGCTCCAATGCCAGTTGAGGACGGCGTAGAAAAAAGCGCCATTCTGCTCATTGCGCTGGGCGAAGACTTCGCTTCCGAAGTGCTCAAACATCTTGGCCCGAAAGAGGTACAAAAGCTGGGGCACGCCATGGCCGCCCTGAAGTCGGTGCCGCGCACCCGCGTCGAAGCGGTGCTGGCAGATTTTCACCAGACGGCCCTCGACTCCGCCGCGGTGCACGTCGATACCGACGCCTATGTCCGCTCGGTACTGACCAAAGCGCTGGGCGATGACAAGGCGTCGAACCTGATTTCACGCATCCTCCAAGGTGGCGAAACCAATGGCATCGAAGGCCTCAAGTGGATGGATGCGCCAACCGTCGCCGAACTCATCCGCAACGAACACCCGCAGATCATTGCCACCATTCTCGTGCATCTTGAGAACGATCATGCCAGCGACATTCTAAACCACTTTAGCGAACGCCTGCGTAACGACGTGATATTGCGCATCGCTACGCTTGAAGGAATTCAGCCTGAGGCGTTGAAGGAGTTGAATGACGTCATGCTGCGCCTGCTCTCGGGTTCTGCCAACATGAAAAAATCGGCAAGAGGTGGGGTACGCGCGGTTGCTGAAATTCTTAATTTCATGGGCACCGCCAATGAAACCACGGTCGTCGACTCGATCCGTGAATACGACCCTGAACTGGCGCAGAAGATTCTCGACGAAATGTTCGTCTTTGAGAACCTGCTCGATCTCGACGACCGCGGCATTCAATTGCTGTTGCGCGAGATTCAGTCCGACTCGCTGATTCTGGCCATGAAGGGCGCTTCCGAGTCATTGCGCGAGAAAATTTTCAAGAACATGTCGCAGCGAGCGGGGGAAATGTTGCGCGAAGATCTCGAATCGCGTGGCCCGGTACGCCTCTCGGAAGTCGAAGGCGAACAGAAGGAAATCCTCAAGATCGTTCGCCGCCTGGCAGACGAGGGCCAGATCGTGCTTGGCGGTGCGGCTGGCGAGGAAATGGTCTGAGCGCGTTGCCGCCATGACCGGATTCGTTCCCAAGGAGAATCTCACCGCCTACCAGCGCTGGGAGCTTGCCGCATTCGACGAGGCCGAGCAGGCCGTCCCGCTTAAGCCCCGGTCAGCACCCATCCCGGTCATCGCAGCAAGCCCGGCCGAGCACGCAGATCGGGACGAATCCACGCTTCCCTTGCCGACGGCAGGCGACATTGAGCGCATGCATATCGAGGCACACCAGCAGGGTTACAGCGCCGGCCACGCCGAAGGTATCGCTGAAGCTCGGGCCAGCGCGACAAGAATCGATGCCGTGATGAACAGCCTGCAGCACTCACTCAACGAACTTGACCAACAGGTTGCCGACCAGTTGCTGGCCACCGCCGTGGAAATCGCCAGCCAGATGTTGCGCCAGAGCCTGCGCATCAAACCGGAGTTACTGCTTCCGGTGGTCAGGGAAGCGATGGCCACACTGCATCCGCATAGTGGACATCCGGCACTGTTTGTCCACCCCGACGATGCGGCGCTGATCCGTACCCATTTAGGCGATCAATTCACGCAAAATAACTGGCGTATTATCGAGGACGCCACCCTCTCCAGCGGCGGCTGTCGCATTGAAATGGGCGCCAGTGAAGTCGATGCCACAGTGGAGACGCGCTGGCGACGGGTGATCGAATCCATCGGCATCAGCCAGGATTGGCTGAGCGACAAGCTGTGAAACGCGGGTAGCCATGAACGACATTGTTGGAATCGAGCGTTTTGCAGGCTGGTGCGGCTTTCTCGAAAATTGTCGCGAAGCCGCCAGCCAGGCCGTACCGTTTCTCTCCAGCGGCCATCTGACGCGAATCAACGGCTTGGTCATGGAAGCTTCCGGCCTCAAACTTCCGCTGGGCAGTTCGTGTCGGATTCTTCCGGTGGGTGGTTCCCCGATCGATGCCGAGGTGGTCGGCTTCAACGGCGAGCGGCTTTTCCTGATGCCCTCGGAGGATGTCTACGGCCTGTCGCCGGGTGCCCGGGTTGTTGCTCTTGAAACACCCACCCCGCCGCCAAAAATGGGGCAGTCCCCGCCGGCCAGACGACGCGCCATTGATCGTGCCAAGCTGGTTCCCGTCGGTGACGCGCTGCTTGGCCGCATCCTTGATGGTGCCGGCCGCCCCCTCGATAAATTCGGGCCACTCATCGTGGATACCCGGCGCCCGCTGCAAAGCCGCCCGATAAACCCGATGTCGCGCGCGCCGATCGATCAATCGCTCGACGTTGGCGTTCGTGCCATCAATGCGCTGCTGACGGTTGGTCGTGGGCAGCGCATGGGACTTTTCGCCGGATCGGGCGTCGGCAAGAGTGTTCTGCTCGGCATGATGGCGCGTTACACTTCGGCCGAGGTCATCGTCGTCGGCCTGATCGGCGAGCGTGGCCGTGAAGTCAAGGAATTTATCGAGCAGATTCTCGGCGAGGAGGGCCTGCGCCGATCCGTCATCGTTGCCGCCCCCGCCGATGTCAGCCCGCTGATGCGTCTGCAAGGGGCGGCCTACGCCACAGCGATTGCCGAACACTTTCGCGATCAGGGTCGGCATGTCCTGTTGATCATGGATTCGCTGACCCGCTACGCCATGGCGCAACGCGAGATTGCCCTGGCCATCGGCGAGCCACCAGTCACCCGCGGTTACCCACCCTCGGTTTTTGCCCGGCTTCCGCAACTGGTTGAACGCGCCGGCAACGGCGCCGATGGCGGGGGTTCGATCACCGCTTTTTATACGGTGCTGGCCGAAGGCGATGACCAGCAGGATCCGATTGCCGATGCGGCACGCGCCATCCTCGACGGTCACGTTGTTCTATCACGCACGCTGGCCGACACCGGCCATTACCCGGCAATCGATATTGAACAATCGATCTCGCGTGCGATGGTCAATCTGATCGAGCCAGGGCACTTAGAGCAAATTCGTCATTTCAAGCAACTTTACTCGCGCTATCAGCGCTCTCGCGATCTGATCAGTGTCGGCGCTTACGTTGCCGGCTCCGACCCGCTGCTTGATCAGGCGATCAAGTTCTACCCCGCTTTTGAAGGCTTTCTGCAGCAAACCCCGAACCAGCGTGCCGATTATGCGAGCAGCGTTGATCAACTCTACGCCCTGTTCATTACTCAGCACTGATTGCGCTTATGACGAAACCGTTCTCGCTGCAGACCGTGCTCGAATTGATGCAAGTGCGCGCCGATGATGCAACACATCGCCTGGCGCGTCTGATTGCCAGCGAGCGCGACGCGAAAAGCAAACTCGAAATGTTGCAACAGTATCGCGACGAATACGCCACTCGTTTTAGGCAGGCGGCACAGAACGGACTGGTGCAGCGCGAATGGCACAACTATCAGGAGTTTCTCAACCGTCTTGACGAAGCCATCGATAGCCAGCTCAAGGCTGTTGAGCTACAGGTGGAGCACACCGCCGCCGGCC
>JAYSZS010000189.1:0-9971 GCA_043737935.1 Propionivibrio sp.
AAACTCGGCCTTGCGCGTTCCGCGATGAGGCTTCTCGAATCCTCTTGCACTCGCAAACGTCATCTGCTTCATCGTCTTAACCCCCGTGATCGATCCCACTTCTTTGATGACATGACTAAAAGATCGTTCACTTCTTATGCTACTTATTCAGTGTTTCCCTAGTTACCCAACGACCAGTGGGGGTGAAGTGACTTCTGAAATAAAGAATGGGCCATTTATGCCATTAACTAGCACTGACTTTGCTCACTGGGCTACAGGCAAGAGTGAACCAGAGGCAAGTACGTTGTCAAACCGGTATGGAACGACAAAACCAGGGGAATGTTTTGTTGAAGCCTAGAGTGTTGAAAAGCGCTGGCCCGGAAAATAAAAAAGTTTTGGTAATTTTCTGGGTCTTTTTTGTTGTTTTGTGGTTTGCCAGTTTAGGGCAGCGCGCCTTGATTCACCCGGATGAAGGCCGCTATGCCGAGTTGTCCTTGGGCATGCTCCAGAGCGGTGACTGGATTACGCCACGCCTGAATGGCATTCTTTATTTCGAAAAGCCGGCCTTGCCGTACTGGATGGGGGCGCTCAGTTTTAAGGCTTTTGGCATCAACGAATTCGCTGCCCGTTTCTGGCCCGGACTGACTGGCCTGCTGTCCGTACTGGTCGTTGGAGTTACCTCCCACCGGTTATGGGGGAATGGGCATCATGCCGCGCTGGTGATGGCCGGTTCATTGTGGGTGATTGCCAATAGTCATTTCCTTAATCTCGATTCCGGATTGATGTTTTTCCTGACCTTGTCGCTTTGCGCATTCATTTGGGCTCAGCAGGATGCCGCTTCGCCCAGGGAAAGACGATACGGCATGTGGCTGGCATGGGCGGCGATGTCTGGTGCGACCCTGTCAAAAGGCTTGATTGGCTTGCTGATCCCGGGCAGCACGCTGGTGCTGTACAGCCTGGTTAACTGGCACTGGTCTGTTTGGCGAAGAATGCAATGGTTATCAGGGCTTTTTATTTTCCTTTTATTGACCGTGCCCTGGTTCTGGCTGGTGTCGGAGCGCAATCCAGGTTTTGCTTACTTCTTTTTTATCCATGAACATTTCGAGCGATTTTTGACTGACGTGCATCGCCGGGTCGAGCCATTCTGGTATTTCGTGCCGATCCTGTTCATTGGCTTTATGCCCTGGACATCCCTGTTGCCTCGACTTTCTTTCGAGGCTTGGCCGCGCCGGCAGGCGTCGGCATTTCAGGTTGAGCGTTTTTTGCTGATTTGGGCCTTTTTTGTATTCGCTTTCTTCAGCAAATCGAATTCCAAACTGTCTTCCTATATTTTGCCCATGTTTCCTGCCCTGGCTTTGCTGCTCGGTCAAACGCTGGCGCATGCCAGGCCGGTCGAGCTGAAAAAGCATTTATGGTTCCCGGTAGTTGTATGGGGACTGATTGTCTGCGCTTACCCGTTTGCTGCTTACTTTGTCCCGGTCGACGCCATGGTGCCCGTCTTTCAGCATTTTGCAATTTATCTGACAGTAGGCGGTACAGGGTTTTTGTTGTGCGCGGCGCTGGCTTGGAAATTTCTTTCAAGCGAGAAAACCTTGCCTGCTGTAATGCTGTTGGCTGCTGGAAGCCTTTGGGGTGTTTCAATGGGTAGTGTCGGGCATGATGCCTTTGGGCGGCTCAAAAGCAGCAAGGAAGTTGTCGAACGAATCAGCGGCTATCTTCGCCCGGATATGGAAATTTTTTCCGTGAAAATTTATGATCAAACGTTTCCTTTCTATCTACAGCGACGGGTGATACAGGTGGACTATCTGGATGAATTTGCCTTCGGCCAGAAGCTTGAGCCTGACAAAGCCATCCCGACTGTGGGAGAGTTCGTTGCGCGCTGGCAAGCGGCACCGCACGCCATGGCCATGCTCGACGAAGCAACTTTCCAGAATTTACAGCAGCAAGGAGTGGCGATGAAGCCGGTGTATCAGGATGTTCGCCGCATGGTGGTGATCAAGCCATGAAGCTGATGGAATTTGGTTTGATTTTGTTCGGCGTTTTATTGAATGCCTTTGCCCAACTGTTTCTCAAGGCGGGCGTACGCCAATTGGGCCATTTCGATTTTTCACTGGCCAATACCTGGCCGGTGACCAGTGCGCTGGCGACAAATGCGCCAATCATCGGCGGTTTGACGTGCTATGTCGTCAGTGTGGTGGTCTGGATTCTGGCCTTGTCACGCGTTGAGGTGAGCATGGCTTACCCGATGTTGTCAATTGGCTATGTAATCAACGCGGGGCTGGCCTGGTTCCTGTTCGGTGAGGCCGTAGGGCCGCAGCGTCTGGCTGGAATAGCCGTGATCATTGTCGGTGTCGTTATCGTTGCGAGAAGCTGAAGAGATGGATTTATTGCCGTTTACCCGACCGGACATTGATGAAGAAACCATCGCCGCCGTGGCTGATGTGCTTCGTTCCGGCTGGTTGACGACGGGCCCCAAGTGCTGTGAACTGGAAGCGGCCCTGTCGCTGCGTGCGGGGGGGCGTCCGGTTCGCCTGGCAAACTCGGCAACCGCGGCCCTTGAATTTGCCCTGCGCATCGCCGGGATTCAGCCCGGAGACGAAGTAATAACCACTTCGCTAAGTTGGGTGGCCACAGCCAACGTCATTTTGGCGGTTGGTGCCAGGCCGGTCTTTATCGACATTGATCCTGACACCCGACTGATTGATCTCAATCAGGTTGCAGCAGCCCTTACCGGGCGTACCCGTGCCATTATTCCGGTTGATCTGGCCGGATTCCCTGTCGATCGCGATCTGCTGTATTCCCTGGCCAGCCGGCATGGGCTGCGCGTGATCGAGGATGCAGCGCAGGCACAGGGCGCACGCTGGCATGGGCGGGAACTGGGCAGCTTTGGTGACCTGGTGGCATTCAGCTTCCACCCGAACAAGAACATGACCACCGGCGAGGGGGGCTGCCTGGTCATGAACACAGAACAGGAAGCCCGGCACTTTGAAAAATTACGTCTGCAAGGGGTAACCCGCAGCGCTGATGGCACTTACGAGTGCGACCTGTTGGGCGGGAAAGCCAATCTGACCGATATTGCCGCCGCCATTGGTCTGGGGCAGCTCAGGCGTCTTGATCAGTTCAACCAGCGCCGAAGTGAACTGGCTCGCCTTTATTTTGCCCGCCTGGCTGGATTGCCCCTGAGTTTGCCACCCACCGACTTTGCACACAGCAACTGGCATATGTTCCAGGTGCTGTTGCCTGCCGGCCTGGCCGAAAAGCGCGGGCAGGGGATTCGTCTGATGCGCGAATCCGGTATCGCCCTCGGAGTACACTACCCGGCGATCCACAAGACATCGCTTTACAGGGAGCTGGGGCTGGATCGGGCCAGACTGCCACACACCGAATCGGTGGCTGCCCGTATTCTGACCCTGCCGCTCTTTCCCTCAATGCAGGATGCGGATGTCGAACGCGTCGCCATGTCGCTGACCAGGGTGCTTGAGATCCTGAGTGCTGAAGAGGCGCCGGCATGAGTAATCCGCAACTGACGGTTGTGATTCCGGTATACAACGAGGAGGCCACGCTGCAGGCCTTGTTTGACCGGTTGTACAAGGCCTTGGATGGCGTCGGTAAAACCTATGAAATCATTTTCATCAATGATGGCAGCCGCGATAAATCGGTCGCCATTCTGTCGGAGCAATATCATCTGCGCCCTGATGTGACACGGGTGATTCTGTTCAATGGCAACTTTGGGCAGCATCGTGCCATTTTGGCCGGGTTTGCTCATGCGCACGGCGATTACATCGTTACCCTTGATGCGGATTTGCAGAATCCGCCTGAAGACATCCATTTGCTGCTGGCCGAGATGGACAAGGGGCATGACTATGTCGGCTCGATCCGTCGCAAGCGCAATGACATTTGGTGGCGCCGTGCGGCCAGTCGAGCGATGAACCGTTTTCGCGAACGCATCACACGTATCCGTATGACCGATCAAGGCTGCATGATGCGCGCCTACAACCGTCGCATTATCGACACCATCAATCAGTGCAACGAGATGCACACCTTCATCCCGGCGCTGGCTTATTCTTTTGCACAAAATCCGAGCGAGGTGATCATTGGTCATGAAGAGCGCCATGCCGGGGAGTCAAAATATTCTCTCTACAGTCTGATCCGGCTCAATTTCGATCTGATGACCGGCTTTTCGGTCGTGCCGCTGCAGTTGTTCTCCATGCTCGGCATGCTGCTTTCATTCGGATCGGGCTTGCTGGTAATCTATTTGGTGGCGCGACGCTTGTTTCTGGGGCCGGAAGCGGAAGGGTTGTTTACCCTGTTTGCGATTACCTTCTTCTTGCTGGGCATTGCCTTGTTCGGGATTGGTATTCTTGGTGAATACATCGGGCGGATTTATCATGAAGTTCGTGATCGTCCCCGCTATCTGATTGCCGGCATATTGCAAAAGGAGGACGTACGCGAATGAGCAGTGCGGTAGTCTTTGCCTATCACAATGTAGGCGTTCGCTGCCTGCGTGTATTGCTCGCCCGTGGTGTCGATGTGCGCCTGGTTGTGACGCACGAGGACAACCCCGAGGAGCAGATCTGGTTTGCCTCGGTACGCCAGCTTTGCATTGAAAACGGCATCCCTTACATCGTGCCCGCCGACCCGAATACGCACGAGGTGGAGGCCCAGGTACTGGCCCTTGGCGCTGATTTCCTGTTCAGTTTCTACTACCGCCACATGCTGAAAGCAGCACTTCTGCAATCCGTCCGGCGAGGGGCCTACAATATGCACGGGTCATTGCTTCCCCGGTATCGGGGGCGGGTGCCGGTCAATTGGGCGGTGTTGCAAGGGGCGCAGGAAACCGGTGTCACGCTGCACCAGATGAACGTGAGGCCGGACAATGGCCCCATAATTGATCAGTTTGCCTTCCCCATCCTGCCGGATGACACGGCACAGGAGGTATTTGAAAAAGTGACGTTTGCCGCCGAGTTGTGCCTCTGCCGAACGTTGCCCGAACTGATTGCCGGCACGGCAGAGCATCGCCTGCAGGATTTGTCTCAAGGGGCTTACTATGGCGGGCGCAAGGCCGAAGATGGCCGCATCAACTGGTTGCAAAATGCCCGCCAGATTCACAATCTGGTGCGTGCCGTTACGCGGCCATATCCCGGTGCATTCAGCGATTTGCCGGGCGGCCGGCTGGTGTTGTGGCGCACCCGGGTGGTCGATGACATGCATGTTAATTCGACCAGAGGAAAGTTGCAGTGGCGCGCCGGTCGCATCGAAATAGTACCGGTCGGGGGCGGCCTCCTGCAGGTTCTGGAGGCGGAGTTTTGTGGTTCCCCTTTACATGCCCATGACGATGGACACTTGCTCAATGACCTGAGTCTGCCCATTTCTCAAATAATTGATCGACCCTTTTATTGACGAATGTAAACCATGAAAAAAGTCCTGATTCTTGGTGTGAATGGCTTTATTGGCCATCACTTGACCAAACGCATTCTGGAAACGACCGATTGGGACGTATTTGGTATGGACATGTTTGCCGACAGGGTCGGTGAATTCATGACCAACCCGCGTTTCCACTTCTTTGAAGGGGACATCATGATCAACGAAGAGTGGATCGAATATCACGTCAAGAAGTGTGATGTGGTCCTTCCCCTGGTGGCGATTGCTACCCCGGCGACCTACGTGCAATCGCCATTGAGCGTTTTCCATCTTGATTTCGAGGCCAACCTGCCGATTATCAAGTGGTGCGTAAAGTACAAAAAGCATGTGGTATTTCCGTCAACCTCCGAGGTCTACGGAATGTGCAAGGACAGTGAATTCGATCCGGAAAATTCAGAACTGATCTACGGTCCCATCAACAAGCCTCGCTGGATCTATGCCTGCTCAAAGCAGTTACTGGATCGCGTGATTGCCGCCTACGGCCAGCAGGAAGGATTGAAATTCACTCTTTTCCGTCCATTCAACTGGATTGGCGGCGGACTCGATTCGATCCACACCCCGAAGGAGGGCTCCAGTCGAGTGATTACACAATTCTTTGGTCATATCGTGCGCGGCGAAACCATCAAGCTGGTTGACGGCGGACAACAGAAACGCGCGTTTACCTACATCGATGACGGGATCAACGCACTGATGAAGATCATCGAGAACAACAAAGACATAGCGTGTGGCCAGATTTACAACATCGGCAACCCGAAAAATAATTACTCGGTACGCGAACTGGCCACCATGATGCTGGAACTGGCCAAACTCTATCCCGAGTACGCGGAAGGCCTGGCCAAAGTCAAGGTGGTCGAAACCACGTCCGGCGAGTACTACGGCAAAGGCTATCAGGACGTACAAAACCGTGTGCCGAAGATTGCCAATACCCAGCGGGATCTGCAGTGGACTCCGTGTGTGACCATGGCCGAAGCCCTGAAGGGAATTTTTGACTACTACCGTAACCAGGTGGCCGATGCCCAGGATCTGGTCAATTAAGTGACGGGAAAGCTGCTCGCCCTCAAGATCGATGTCGATACCTGGCGTGGCACACGCGAGGGTGTGCCACGGTTGCTTGAAATCCTGCGGCAGCACAAGGCCAAGGCCACCTTTCTGTTCAGCCTGGGGCCGGATCATACGGGTCGGGCGATCAAGCGGGTGTTTCGCAAGGGTTTTGTGCAGAAGGTAACTCGCACTTCGGTGGTCGAGCATTATGGTCTGCGTACCCTACTGTACGGCACCCTGTTGCCGGGCCCGGATATCGGGCGCCGTGAAGCGGCGTTGCTGCGTTCGGTTCGCGATGCCGGTCATGAGGTCGGGATTCACTGCTGGGACCATATCCGCTGGCAGGACAACGTGAGCAGGCAAAGTGCCGCCTGGACCGAACGCGAAATGCGACGTGCCGCCGAACGATTCAAGGAAGTTTTTGGCGTACCGGCCCGGACCCACGGTGCCGCCGGATGGCAAATGAATCCTGCGGCCTATGCTTTCGAGCGGGAACTGGGCTTTGACTATGCTTCAGACGGGCGGGGAACGCATCCATTCCAGCCCGTGGACGATAAGGGTGCGGTTCTCGGCGTGCCCCAGTTGCCAACCACCTTGCCGACGCTGGACGAGTTGATCGGTCTGCAGGGTTTAAGTGCTCATGACGTTCATGAAAATCTGCTGGCTCGCACTGCCGGGCAAGAACAGTCTCATGTGTATACCCTGCATGCCGAACTGGAAGGTATGCGGCTGGCGGATACCTTCGAACGTCTTCTTGCGGGCTGGCAGGATCAAGGCTATCAATTGGCGAGTTGCCGAGAGTTGTTTGCTTCACTGAACGTGGCTGATTTACCAAGGCATCATGTGGCGAACGGTGAGATTGCCGGACGCAGTGGCATCCTGGCCTTGCAGGGTGCGTCTGCAGGCTGCCCTGACCATCAGGGCATGACGGCTGATCACGTGCTGAAAAACCTTTCAATCGATCTGGCGGCGACAGGTCGACGCCAATAATAAATGATGGAGTCATTATGATTAAAGCATTCCTGGCCCTTGTCGTACTTTGCGTACTTTGCCTTTCCACGCTGGCGGCTCGTGCCGAGATCATCAACATCGATAACTCCGAGCTGGCTCGTCTGGCGGCCAGTGGTGTTCCGGTGATCGATATCCGTACCGAAGGCGAATGGAAGGAAACTGGGGTCATTGCTGGTAGCCGGCTGCTCACCTTCTTTGACGAGAACGGGCGCAGCAATCCGCCGCAATGGCTGGAAAAGCTCAAGCCGATTGCCAAACCCGAGCAGCCGGTGATTTTGGTTTGCCGCAGTGGAAACCGCACCCGGGCTGCAGCTCAGTTTCTCTCGGAACAGGCTGGCTACAAGACGGTTTACAACGTCAACCAGGGAATCAAGGCGTGGGCTGGTGACGGTCGGCCGATGGTTCCGCCGTTTTCTTCCATGGCTGTTTGCGCAGCGGGGATGCGCTGCTGAAAATTATCCTAGAGAAACGTTATTAAGCCGTCACACCGGCGGAAGCCGGTGTCCAGTGCCTTGACTTTTCAACGCCCTGATCGCTCTGCCGCCACACAGATCGCGTCGGCGAAGTCCCCGCTCAGAGCTACCGGAAAATCATGCCCCATTCCCTCGATCACCCGCATCTGCGAATCCGGAATAGTGTTGGCCACATCCTCGCCGCAAGCCAGTTGAATCAGCGGGTCGTTGCGGCCATGGACAACGACGCTCGGGCAGGTGATCGTTCTCAGCAGCGGACGAAGGTCGCCGCTGGCGAGCAGGGCAGCGAGTTGTCGGGCGACGCCCTGGGGGTAGAAGCCATGGTCGAATTCCTCGCCGAACATTCGCTGCAAGTCGGCCAGGGGCGTTGGATAATCCGGGCTGGCTACCGCCAGATGACGCGCAATGGCGTCGGCGACAATGCTTGCACGATCGCGGGAAGCGGGAAGCGGGGCGAAGAGTGACATGGCGGCGGTCGCTGTCGGTGGCGGCAGCAGCGGGTTGCCGCTGGTTGACATGATGCTGGTCAGCGAGCGGGTTCGCTGCGGGTAACGAGCGGCGATGGTCTGGGCAACTGACGCCCCCATCGAGGCACCGACCAGGTGCGCCTGATCGATTTTCAGCGCATCGAGCAGGCCGACGCTGTCGGCGGCCAGCGTATCCAGGGTGTAGGGCAGCACAGACAGCAAGCCACCGCGCAGGGCGGCACCGATGTCGGGCAAGGGCAGGCCATCACAGAGTGTCGAGCGACCACAGTCGCGATTGTCGAAGCGGATGACGCGAAAACCGCATTCGACCAGCAGATCGCAGAGTTCGCTGTTCCAGCGCGTCAATTGCGCGCCCAGCCCCATGATCAAAAGAATAGCCGGGGCGCGGGCAGACCCGAAGGATTCGTAGTAAAGCTCAATCGAGTTGGCAGCTAGTCTAGGCATTGGTGATCCAGGAGTATTGAAACAGGGAGTCAGGAAAACAGGGTTGAAAGTTCGGCGACGGCAGCGCGCAGGTCACCGACGACAATGCGGCAGGGTATCGCCAGCATCAGATTGAGCGGAAGTCCAAAATTCTCGATGAGTTGACCATTGGCATCAAGCGGCCTATCGGCATCGCCATCGCCCACTTTGTCAATTTGTCTGCGCCCGTCGCTGAGGTAGCCGATCACGGGCAGTCGCTGAGCGATAGCAAAACCCACCTCAAAGCAAGTGCCCGAATCCGGCTCGTCGCCGCGAAAGGGATTCAGATTGGCCAGCACCACATCGGCCGAGCGGATCATCCTGATGTTGGCTTGGTAGATGCCGCTGGCCGTGACTTCGTCACCATCGAGGGGAATCAGCGCCTGATGGCCTTGACGGGCAAGCAGATCGCGCACCGATTCTGCCCAGATCACTGCATCAGCGCGAAAAATATCATGCCCGGCAATATAGACACGCATCAGGCCGCTCGCTCGCACGGCGCGCGTTTGACCGACGGTTCGACGCAAACCCGCATTTCCATTTCGGCCTTGATCAGATCGGAGATTGTCATAATACGGATTTTACTCCAGGGGGTGTCAAACCCTTCGCAAGCACCCTGAACCGGATATCATCAAAGACCTGTAAAACCATACTGCATTTTATTATTCTTGTGGCAACCAGGCTTTAAATTCGAAAGACTGTGAATTTGCAAACCGGCATTGGACTATCCACGTTGATGAATTATCAAGAAACCGTTAACCAGAGCGCCGAATAACTGAGGCTGTCGCTACCCTTGATCTCCCGTCAGGCTGCGGCGCTGTATCCGCCAAGTTATGCCATCTGGTACGAGTAGGTGGCTGGGGGTGGCGGGAATCAACAAGCCGCTGAAAGCCGCCATCAACTGACCGCGCAATGGCAGGGTGCTCGATGAAGCCGCCCCCGTTGGGCTTTATCGATAATACATCG
This sequence comes from Propionivibrio sp., assembly GCA_043737935.1. Taxonomy (GTDB): domain Bacteria; phylum Pseudomonadota; class Gammaproteobacteria; order Burkholderiales; family Rhodocyclaceae; genus Propionivibrio. Next base: position 9,842 of record JAYSZS010000189.1, read on the forward strand.
CCGAGTTCAACGAGCAGTCAGCGCAACGGGTCACTGCCGGATTCAAAAAAGTTCTCGCGGACATTACCCAATCAGCCGCGCATGCGGGAGACCGTGCCGATCAATTCGGCAATACGCTGGCGCAATGGAG
>JAYSZS010000190.1:0-4439 GCA_043737935.1 Propionivibrio sp.
GAACGCTCGTTTATTCAATAAAAACTGCTTTTGCTTCACAATGTCGTCCAAATTTTTTGCCGCCGCCTGGCTGCGATGACTTGTTCGGTGATTCCCTAATCAGGGTTGAGTTCATTGTCATACGCTCAAAGGACAGGAAAGCCAGAGAAACTTTCGTGAGTATCGCTGGCGTTGGGTGCTCAGTCAATCGCCATTTTGTGCCGGATTGCGTCATGATTCGGAGCTACAAAGGGTTGGCTGAACTTCATGGTTATTGCCCCCATTCTTGCTACAGGCGTGGTATTGACCTGGGTAGTATGGATGAGGATACTCTGCATAGGTGCGATTAAAATCCTTTCCATGCCATAGCGCATACTCCTCGTTATGAAATTGTTACCAACATTTTCAGAGATTGATTATCCATGAACAGAACGCTCCTCATCGCCAGTCTGACAAACCTTCTGCTGGCCGGCTGTGTTGACAACCAGCTCCTAGCTTATGGCACAGACGAAAATTATCTGATCTTCAATCACCCGTTTACGGACAAAGCAATCGCTAACGTCCTTACCCGAGCCGAGAGGCTGTGCGGGCAGCGAAAACAAGTGGCAATTCAGACATCGAAAGTTTGTTCTCTTACACAATGCACTACAAACTATCAGTGCGTAGATCAGGCTGATATCACCAAGTACGGATTATAGGTGGCCGCCGCGCCGGGAGGTGTCTGCCGAAAGGGGGCAATGCAAAATTGCACCGATGGTATTTGAAAGTCCTTATCGCCTGGATGTTGAAAGCGTGCAAAGCGGCGAAGTACGAATGCAGTCGTTCGCTTATGCGTTCGATGTGCTGGCGGTTCTGACGGTGGTTCATCTGGCACGCGATGATGCGTTGCGAATTGTCGGTTTCCGGTCGGCGAGTGAAGATGAAAGGAACCTCTGCCATGGCTGGCTCGAAGTAGCCTTGAATGGCGATCAGTGAAATGTAGAGTGGTCTCTAATGCGATTTGCCCGCCTTGAATTGACTTCACACGATTTTATTCACGGGTTGATGATTCCCGATCAGGATATCTGACCGACCTGCCGCCGGGTCAGGTAACCATCGTGCGATTGACGCCGCAAAAAGCCGGGGTGTACGACTTCCTGTGCCACAATTTCTGTGGCGTCAGCCATGAGGAGATGAACGGAAAAAAATCATTGCATTGTCAAGGATTGAACTGCTCGTAATTACAATCGATGCGACTGTATCTAACGCGAGAAGGAATAATGGATCGAGCGCACCCCATCTGCTGCGGTATGTGTCTGCATTTTGAAGAGCAGATCGACTGGTCAGGCTCGCAAGGGATAGTAGGCCTTTTCGACAAGCAGCCGCTTCAACCCATCGACACGGGTTCCTTGCAGACAATGGTCGATCGGCTGTAATGCGAAGTGGTGCGGCCTCACGAAAAACACGGGCCAGATTATGGCATCGTTGGGTCGATATATATATGCCATAAATTACGACTGGCCGCTGTCGCCACCTTGAAGCCGCTGGGGCAATGAACCTCGACAATCGTCGTCGGATCGGTTGGCGACATTGATGAATTTTCAAACTGATTACAACTTCAGCGGTTGATCGTGCAGCATAAAGGGGGCACCCGCCTGCTCTGCCCTGTAAGCTAATGTTTACGAGAATTTCGGGAGGATCGCCTGAAACGCTACATCTCTCTGGGTTTCAAGGCCACGCCCGAGCGCCCCAGATCATTCGTTTAGCGACGAAATGGCGTAGCGGCGGGTAGAGATCGAGCGCGAGCAGGCCGAGGCCGCGGGCGAATCGCAGGGGGGGGATATCGTTGGAGAACAGGCGGACGATGCCGTCGGTGAAGGCCATGCTGCCGCGCCGGTCGATGGTGCGAACACGGGCGTAGGCGGCAAGTGCCGCCGGGTGTCCGGCATCGGGATGGCTGTCCAGGGATACGGTCAGCGTTTCAGACAACTCCCAGGCATCGCGCAGACCGAGGTTGAAGCCCTGGCCGGAAACCGGGTGCAGGGTTTGCGCGCAGTTGCCGATCCACACTTGCCGTTGTTGCGTGATTCGCGGGCGTATACGCAGGGCGAGCGGGTAGCCGGCGCGTGCACCGGTGCTGACGAAGTCGAGGCGTGAGCCGAATTGCGAGCGCAGTGCGGCCAGAAATTCCTCGTCGTTGAAGCCGAGCAGGCGTACGGCTTTTTTCGGTGGTACGGTGAAGACCACCGCATAGTCCTGGCCGATGGGTAATAGCGCCAGCGGGCCGTCCGCAGTAAAACGTTCCCAGGCCCGGTTGTTGTGCGCTGTGGCGGGGCGGACTTCGGCGATGATGGCGTGCTGGTCGTAATCGTGTACCTTGATGTCCGGGTCGTCCGCCGGGTTTCCTTCGGCATGGACGACGAGTTTCGCGTCGATGTGCCGCGTCGTCCCCGCGTGCGTGAGCGTGACCGAAGCGACTTCGCTTCCGGCTTCAATCGTGTCGATGGTGCAGCATTCGAGCACTTGTTCCGGCGGAATGCGCGCATCGAGCGCGGCGGCGAGGTCGCGGTAACGCATGACGTAGCCGAGTGCGGGCGTGCCGTAATCCCCGGCATCGATCAGCGTGCGACCGAAACCGCCGCACTGCGAAATGTGGATGGTGCAGATCGCCGTGCCGGCGCTTGCATTCCAGGCCTTGAGGCGTTCGAGCAGTTGCCGGCTGCCGTGCGAGAGCGCCAGTGCGCGCGGGTCGCCGGACCAGGCGCCGCGCGGGCGACGGTCGATGAGGCAGACTCGCAACGCGCTGTTGGCCAGCGCCAGTGCGAGCGTCATGCCGACCGGGCCGGCGCCGACGATGAGCACATCCATGCTCAGTGCGGAGCGAGGCGTTAGGGGTGAGGAGCAATCAGTCACAGTGCATGACTTCCTCGATTTCGGCAAGCGTTTTTGGTGCGCAGGTATAGACCTCGCAGCCTTTGGCCGTGACGAACACATCGTCCTCGATGCGGATGCCGATGCCATGCAGGTGTTCGGGTACATCGGCACCGGGGCGGATGTAGAGGCCGGGTTCAACGGTCAATGCCATGCCGGCTTCCAGCATTACCCAATCATCACCGGTTTTGTATTCGCCGGCATCATGCACGTCGAGGCCGAGCCAGTGCCCGGTGCGGTGCATGTAGAACGGCTTGTAAGCTTCGCTTTCGATGAGATCATCAACGTTGCTGGCAAGCAGCTTGAGGTCGACCATGCCTTGCACCAGAACGCGCAGCGCAGCATCGTGGTAGGCGATGAAGGGGGTTCCGGGTTTGATGACGGCAAGCGCTGCGTTCTGGGCGGCAAGGACAATCTCATATACGTCGCGCTGCACCGGGCTGAAGCGGCCATTGACCGGAAAAGTACGTGTGATGTCGGAGGCATAGCCGTCGACCTCGCAGCCGGCGTCGATAAGCACCATGGCCTGCTCGCCGAGCAGTTTGTTGTTCTCGATGTAGTGCAGGACGCAGGCATTGCGACCGCCAGCGACGATAGGCGAATAGGCGTGGCCGTCGGCGCCGCGTTTGCGGAATTCATAGCCGAGTTCTGCTTCGAGCTCGTATTCGGCCATGCCGGGGCGACAGGCGCGCATGGCACGCGCGTGGCCAGCCGAGGCAATCGTGGCGGCGCGGCGCATGCTATCGGCTTCGTGGCTGTCCTTGAGCAGGCGCATGCGGTCGAGCCTTTCGTGCAAGTCGCGTATTTCTCCGGGGGCACGCTTACCGGCGCGGCTTTGCCCACGCACCGTGTTCAGCGCGCCGACGATTTTCACATCCCATTCTGCATCGTGGCCAAGCGCGTGCCACAGAGTGCTGCGGTTGGCAATCAGTTCGGGTAGCCTCGCCGCGAATTCGCTGAAGGCGTAAGCCTCATCAAAGCCGAAGGCTTCACCCGCCGTTTGCGGCCCGTAGCGGAAGCCGTCCCAGACTTCGCGCTCCTCGTTTTTTTCACGGCAGAAAAGTATTGAGCGTGGCTCCTTGCCACCGATTAGGACGATCACTGATTCGGGCTCGGGAAAGCCGGAGAGATACCAGAAGTAACTGTCGAAACGGTAGGGGTGGTGCGAGTCGCGGTTGCGCACACGTTCCGGTGCGGTGGGGATGACGGCGACGCCGTCACCAAGCTGTTTTAGCAATGCGCTGCGTCGCGTCGAGTAAGGTTCATGCTTCATTTTTTCTGGTGCAACTCCTGGTTGAGTTCGGCAAGACGTTCGGGGCTTCCTACGTCGACCCAATAACCCGTGTGACGTTCCCCGGTGACCACTCCACGGGCGATGCCGGCGTCAAGCAGAGGGCGCAGTTTCATGACGGCGCCGGGCGCAACGCAGGTGAAAAAATCCGGCGAGAAGACGCCGGTGCCGGCATAGGTCAGTGTCGGTCCGCTGTTTGTGCTGGCGTATCTTACGCTTTCTCCGTCGAGGCAGAAGTCGCCGCCTGAGTGCTGCGGTG
>JAYSZS010000191.1:0-4435 GCA_043737935.1 Propionivibrio sp.
CGAAATTACCGCCATTCCCAAATTGCTGAAGGCAAGGGAGATCAAGGGCTGTCTGGTGAGTATCGACGCCATGGGCACACAGCGCGAGATCGCCCGTTCAATCCGCCACCAAGGTGCGGACTACCTGTTAGCGGTCAAGGGCAATCAGCCGAGCAAGCGCTGGAAGACGCCTTCATCGGTGAATCAGACAATGCTCAAAACGTCATCCAACTCGGCCAGGGACGTCATGTCGTTCAGACCTTCCCAACTATGATGTTCGAGTGCGATTGCCCTGGGATCAGGTATGACCATGGAAGTCGTCATCCGCGTAGTACCTCGTGAAGATTGTTCCCTGGAGCTTTGGTTCGACACCGGCGACCATCGCCTGTTTGATGCACGCTCCTATCTGAACCGGGGGTGTTTGTGCGCTTGCAGGACATTGCTTTGTTATTCAAGTAGGCGTTCGTTGCTTTGGACACGGTATGCTAACCGGGAGAACTGGACATCGCCCCGTAAACGCTCTTTGACCGCTCTATGCCGATTGTTGATTTGGCGGAATCGGTCTGACTCGGACGGTTCGTCGCCATCGAACTTCCAGTTTCGGAACCTTCCTCTGCCTCGCCGCCCCCGCTTCTGCCAGTCCGGCGTCCCCCTGCACATCATCCAGCGCAGTAACAACCGGCAGGCGTGTTTTTTCGCCGGTGAGGATTACCAGGCCTATCTCGGCTGGCTGAGCGAGTTCGCCGCCAAGAACGGTTGCCAAATTCATGCATATGCCTTGAGGTCCAACCACGTCCCCCTGTTGCTGTCGGCGGATTTGTCGTAGGCGCCGGGGGCGATGATGAAAGCCCTGGGGCAGCGCTATGTGCAGTATGTGAATCTGACTTACCGGCGCAGCGGCACCTTGTGGGAAGGGCGTTTTCGTTCCTGCCTGACGCAGGAGGAAACTTACCTGCTGGCCTGCCAGCGTTACATCGAACTGAACCCGGTGCGGGCGGGGATGGTGGAGCACCCGGCGGAATATCGCTGGTCGAGTTATCGGGCGAATGCTCAAGGCGAGGCGGACTCCCTGGTGCAGCCACACGCGCTGTATATGGCGCTCAGTGAGGATTTGGTGAGCCGGCAGGCAGCGTATCGGGAACGGGGGCGGCGATCCTGCTTGCTTGTCGGAATTGCCATGCATCCGGTGCACAAAGAATCTAAGGGGCCAGGGCCGAATTATCTTTATGGGATAAGTTTTTCCAATCTTGTCCTGCCGGGCAACAGAAACAACGCCGAAGTTTGTTGCTCAATTTATTGGTATTGAAGTCTGAACAATCGAACAATCGGGTAGAGTAGAGAACATGCTTTCGCTTGCCCTCCCTCATAAACCATGAACAATTAAAGCAATTTAAGGCCTATCGCATTGAATTTCTCAAAAAAAGAATACAAAGACCCCTTTGACCCTGCGACCTTTGTTCTCCTAAAATCGCGCAGGTTGGTTATTATGACGCTAGACCCCTGATGTCCGATTGCACGGCATCCGTCTTTGACGTATAGTGCATCCATGTACACGATCGCTGAAACACCCACCTTTGTGGCTGACGCCGACAAGCTCTGGAGCGAGGAAGAACGAATGGAGTTCTTCGTCTGGCTCGCCGCTAGTCCAGAGGCTGGTGATGTCATTCCCGAGAGTGGCGGTTGTCGTAAGGTCCGTTGGTCCCGTGCCGGCACAGGCAAGCGTGGTGGTGTTCGAGTCATTTACTTCACTCGCTTGCCATCCGGAGAGATTTGATTGCTCCTGATGTACCCCAAATCCATGAGAGACAACATCCCCGGTCATCTACTCAAGGCAGTTCGAAAGGAAATTGAAAATGGCTAGCAGAAACCCAACCCCCAAGCGTATTTCTTCCGGCGCAGCCCTTGGCCTGAAGCTTCTTCAGTCTGTGCGCGAAATGAAGACCGCTCAAGCGGCCCGTATCACGAAGATCGAACCTAATGAGGTTGTTCAGGCACGCCAAGGCACTGGCTTATCTCAAGCACAGTTTGCCGAGGCGCTGAGTATCTCGAAGCGCACACTCCAAGAGTGGGAGCAAGGCCGTCGCTTTCCCTCTGGTGCCGCTCAAACGCTTATCCGCATCGCCAAGAAACACCCAGAAGTTGTGCGTGAGGCTCTGGCTTGAAGCCTGGGGCTAACTCGGCGGTGAAGGTGCGCTGAGCGATAAAGCCTCGTAGCGCCCCTGACCTTAAACGTTGAACGGCTGGTTTTCAAGAGTCTGAACGTCGGGTACGGGTCGTATTGCTGTTTGTCAGGTAACAATCACAAGTGGATAACTATAATCGCATTTCAGTAAATCCCAACCGTAGCACCAAAAACGATCAAATTCACCACCCCAGATTCCAACCACGTATTGCACATAGCTTTTGTTGAACCTTGAGGTGTTGTTCCAAACCCCGCACTAGCCGTGGGGCAGCCACGCTTGGTCTCAACCCGGCTCCGGGCCAAAGCCGAAATGCTGGTTCGGCATTTTTACGTCAGGCGAACAGATCGCTCAACAAGCCGGCAGGGATCATCGCGCCAGGGCCCGTTAGCCCATGTACTTACTTGAGGTTCGTGGCCGACAGCAACATCACCTGACCGGCAACGAAATTGATCGTGATGCCCTGTTTCTCCTCACCCCAGATGCAGGTACGAATTCCCAGCATTTCATCGCAACGCGCGGGCTCGCCGATGATTTTCCTGACCTCCTCGTAAGACTGGCCGACTTTAAGCTTGTTGTAATTCTCCATGCTCAGTTGACTACTACACGCGGCCAGCAACAGGCTGGCCAGAAAGAGGCGGGCGATCCGGCGCAGGGGAATCAGGCTCATCGGTGTTTCCTTCGTGCAGGTTTGAAATGTCTAGCTGTAATCGATGCTGACATTTTCGCTGTTCAGCCAGTCGCCCAGCGCCGCCAGCAAATCGTCTTCAAGGCGCACCCGGCTAGTGTCTCCGAGTGCCAATTCGCAGATCGCGTCGGCGTTGCGGTAGGTCAGACGAACCGGACAATTGCCTGGGGTGTAAGGCGCCAGCAGGGCGCGCAGACGGTGTACGGCAGCTTGCGCATTCGGCCCGCTGGCCTGACCGTTGAGCGATAGTCTCAGATATTTGGCAAAGCGGCCGCGCGCCTCGGCAAGCGTCAGCAGTCGCTCGGCAATGACGCGCACCTTGCCTTCGCCGGCAAAGTCATCGCGCTGCACCTTGCCTTCGACGATCAGCACCTCGTCATCCCTGATCTTGGCGCGTTCGGCTTCAAAAATTTCGTTGAATACCGAAACTTCAAGCGAGCTGGTGCCGTCGTCGATCTGCACAAAAGCCATTTTGCCGCGCGCAGTAAACTTGGTACGCACACCGACCACGAGACCGGCCAGCAGTTGCGGCTCTTTCCTAGCCTCCAGCGCTGCCAGCGGTTTGCGTGCAAAGCGCGAAACCTCGGCCTTGAAACCATGGAAGGGGTGTCCCGAAAAGAAGAAGCCAAGGGCCAGCTTTTCCTCGGTCAGCTTTTGGCGCTCCTTCCAGCGCGGTGCTTCACGGTATTGCGCGGCGTGTTGCGCACTGGTGGCACTGTCAAACACATCGAACAGGCTGACCTGCATGGCATTGCGATCCGCCTGTTCGGCCGCTTCCATGGCGATGCCGACGGAAGCCATCAGGCGCGCCCGGTGATCGTCAAGCGAATCGAATGCCCCGGCACGAACCAGGGCTTCAACGGTGCGCCGGTTGACCATGCGCTTGTCAACGCGCTGGCAGAAGTCAAACAGGTCCTTGAAAGGTCCATCACTCTGGCGCGCCTTGAGAATCGAACTTACCGCCTGCTCGCCGGTGCCCTTGACGGCGCCCAGACCATAGCGAATGGTGCTGCGATCGACCGGCGTGAAGCGGTATTCCGAAGCGTTCACATCCGGTCCCAGCACGGTAAGATTATTGACCATGGCATCGTCGTAGAAGATTTTCACCGAATCGGTGTTGTCCATGTCCGACGACAGGGTCGCCGCGATGAACGCCGAACCGTGGTGCGCCTTGAGCCAGGCGGTGTGATAGGTGACCACGGCATAGGCGGCGGTGTGCGACTTGTTGAAGCCGTATTCTGCAAACTTTTCCATCAGGTCGAAAAGCTGCATCACCAGCTTTTCGTCATAACCTTTTTTCATTGCTCCCACGCGCATCAGGTCGCGGTGCAGGGCCATGTCCTCGGCCTTCTTCTTGCCCATGGCGCGGCGCAGCAGGTCGGCGCCACCGAGCGAGTAACCGCCGATGATCTGGGCGATCTGCATCACCTGTTCCTGGTACACGATGACGCCGTATGTCGGTTCCAGACAGCCCTTCAGATCGTCGATGAAATAATCGATCTTCTGCTGGCCTTTCTTGCGCAGGATGAAGTCATCGACCATTCCCGAGCCCAGCGGGCCGGGACGATAGAGCGCGAGCACGGCGATG
>JAYSZS010000192.1:0-4434 GCA_043737935.1 Propionivibrio sp.
ACCGAGTGGGTCTCGCGAGGGCTCTCGGCGACCAAGGACTGCGGGCGCCTCTTCTCGCGGATCGCCCAATGCAGGGTGGGCAATCAGCCTAAACGCATCAAACCCCGAATGCGAAAGCGACGACCCAAGCCCTACCCATGGTTGAAAATACCGCGCGCCCAGGCCCGACGAATGATTGAGCTCCATGGTCACGCGCGGGAGACTAAGTAAGTGCCATTCGCGCTAACCCGACCTACTGGATTGCGTGTTCTAGATAAATTAGACCTTACAAAATCGGGTAGATATTTCGTAGTCGTTCCTAAGCGCGGCGCAGGCGCCCGAACAGTTTCACCGCCGCCAGCGCCAGCGCGCCGGCAACGACGCCGAGCAACATGCCGAGCAGGGTCGGCACCACGGCGGCGAGCAGGCCACCGATACCTGCCACGGAGCGCAGCACGTCGTCAAGGTGATGGAGGACATCATGGCTGCCGGGCAGGCCGTGCATCAGGATGCCGCCGCCGACCATGAACATTGCCGCCGTACCGATCACGGTCAGTGCCTTCATCAGGCGCGGCGCAGCCAGCAACAGAGCACGCCCAAGCGCCATGCGCAAGCGGTCGCCGCGTTCCAGCAACCAGGCTCCGGCGTCGTCCAGCTTGACGATAGCGGCAACCAGGCCGTAGACGCCGAAGGTCATCAGCACACCGATGCCCGACAGCACGGCAACCTGAAACAGAAAGGGTTTCTCGGCTACAGTGCCCAGCGTAATGACGATGATTTCAGCCGAGAGGATGAAATCGGTGCGTATCGCACCCTTGATCTTGTCGGCTTCCATGGCCACCAGGTCGACCGCCGGATCGGCCAGCAATGCGAGCTTTTCAGCGTGGTGGGCGGCATCCTCCACAGCCGGATGCAGCCATTTGTGGGCAAGCTTTTCGACTCCCTCGAAACAGAGGAAGACGCCGCCCAGCATCAAGAGTGGCGTGATCGCCGCCGGCAGCAGGGCGCTGATCGCCAGCGCCGCGGGGACCAGGATCGCCTTGTTCTTCAGCGAGCCGACGCCCACTGCCCAGACCACCGGCAGTTCGCGTTCGGCGCGCACGCCGCTGACCTGCTGGGCGTTCAGGGCCAGGTCGTCGCCCAGCACGCCGGCGGTCTTCTTCACTGCCACCTTGGTCATCACCGCCACATCGTCGAGGATGGTGGCAATGTCGTCGAGCAGTGCAAGCAAACTGGCGCCGGCCATGGTTTCGTGATTCCGTTCTGGAGAAAAATCGGTTTGAAGTTTAATCGCTATCGCCAGCGATTCGATTAAAAGGTCAGCTTGCGATATATGTCGGCAATCTTCAGCGGAAAGGATAAAGGAATAAAGGGGTCGAAGTCATTTATAGTTGTGTCCTGTTTATATAATTGACTACGCCCCTATCGTTGCGCTGACGACTTTTGTAAATCGAGCCTGGCCCTTTAGTCCCTTCTTTAGTCCCTTACTCTTTAGTCCCTTTAGTCCCTTTAGTCCGAGAATGGCGGGTGCGCTGCCTTGGTAGGGAATGTGGTCATGCTGCGGCGCACGGCCCTCGATCTTCAATCGTGCCGCCGGTGCCCGCACCGGCGGCAGCCTATTGACGCGCGGCTGGCGACGCAGGAGCCCATTTCAATTCAAACCAAAACACGCTTCCCACCCCGACCGCGCTATCCGCGTCGATGGCTCCACCCATCAATTCGACGAGGCGCCTGCTCATCACCAAGCCGATTCCCGTCCCTTCCTCCGAACCGGCCTCCTTGCCGAGCCGGTTGAAGGGTTGGAACAACTGCGCGAGCTTCTCCGGCGCAAGCCCCTCACCCGTGTCCCGGACGCTGATGCGAATCGCATCCGGCGGACTCAACGCATACTCCACGGTAACCGCGCCATGCGCCTTGTTGTACTTGATGGCGTTGGAGAGGAGATTGATCATGACCTGTTTGATCCGGGTGCGGTCGGCGTGCACATAGCCGGGGAGCTCGAACGAAGGAAATGTCATGGCGATTCCGCGCTTGCATGCCTGCGGCTCGATCATGGCCCGGCATTCGAGCATGACTTCGGCGAGCGAGACTGGCTCCTGCGTCAGGGACAATTTGCCCGACTCGATCTGCGCAAGATCGAGGAGCTCGTTGATGAGCTCCAACAGGTACCAGCCACCCTTGAGAATCTGTTCGAGGTTTCGCCGCTGGGCGGGTGTCGGCGCCGGCGCGCCGGATTCCATGAGTTGAGCGAAGCCAAGGATCGCATTGAGCGGGGTGCGCAATTCATGGCTCATGCTGGACAGAAAATCCGACTTTGCCCGGTTGGCTGTTTCCGCGACGGCAGTGGCCTGAATCAGATTCAGCTCGATTTGTTTTCGACCGGTGATATCACTGGCAGCGCCAAACCATGTAACCAGACCTTCATTCTCATCAAGTATCGGCACCGCGCGCGAACGCACCCAGCCGGTGGAACCGTCGGCACGCAGGACGCGATGCTCCAGCTCAAAAAGACTCTTCCGCGCAATCGCGTCGCTGATCGCCTGCCTGACGCGGGCTTGCTCGTCGCGCGGAAGGTACTGATCCAACCACGCCCAGTCGGCGAGCGGGCGGTCCGAGCTCGCAATCAACCCGCGTCCGTCCAGCGCCAACATCGTTGACCAGTCGGCTGACATGCGGTAGGGGATCTCCAAACTGGCGTCTGCCAGGGCCCGATAGTGCCGCTCGGTTTCACGCAGCGCCGCCTCGACGAGCTTGCGTTCGGTGATGTCGAAGGCCGCACCGGTGACGCCGGAGATGAGGCCGGCGGCATCCCGCATGGGTTCCACCAGCAGGTCGTAATGCCGGGCCGCGTTCTGGACGTGAATGAGCATTTCCTGCCGCTTTCCGACGCCGCTGCGGATCACCTCCTCCTTCAAGGCCTTGGCCAGGGCAGCCTCCTCGGCGCGCTCCATTAGGTCCGCATCCCGTTTGCCGACGACCTCTGAGCCATCGAAACCCGGCACCGGGTTTTTAATCCAGCGATAGCGCAGTTCCAGGTCCTGCTGAAAAAGCACCACCTTCGAGGCCTTCACAGCGAGCTCAAAGCGATCATTCGTGAGCCGCAGCGCCGCCTCGGCTTGCTTGCGCTCAGTGACATCCACCACCACCGCGCTAAAGCCGATGATCTCACCGTGCTCGTCGCGCACCGGATACCAGCTTTCACTCCAATAGCGGGTGATTCCGGGCGTGCGCGCCGTCTCGCCGGTGAACTCGCAATCGAGCGCCGGCTGGCCGGTCGCAAGGATGCGCGCCGTCACCTCACGTACGGTCGCCTCCAGCGTGGGGACGATCTCTGCCACGGTCCTCCCGAGGTGCGCCGCGACGGAGTAGCCGTTTATTTCGGCGAGCTGATCATTGATGCGCACAAACCGCAGGTCCCGGTCGAGGTACACAAAACCCACTGGTGCGCACGTGAGTAGCGTTTCAAGAAGCCGCAGCGCTGCCGCCTGCTCCTGCTCAATCTTTATACTATGGGTCACGTCGCGAATCGCCGCGACCCGCCCCGTGCCATCTCCGTCCGGCCCGCGTACCCGGTTGACGGACGATTCCACAGGAAACTCGCGGCCATCCGGGCGCCCTCGTACCATTGGTCGGTAAACTCCATAAAGGTTTGGGCTTCCGACAGACGCCTTTCCGCGCGCTGCTTTCCCTGCGCTGGGGACTGGCCTTCCGGAACAGTCCGCTGCGCGTCGATGCACTTTTCGCGCGCACGGGCCAGCGACAGGCCACCCGGCCCATAGCGGCCCATCGTCACCGTCTCGCGCCTGCTATTGATCCGGTAGTCATAGCGGAACATGACGGCGCCCGCCGTCCAGACCGTGACGTACATGCCGTCCCTATCTGTCACCTTGTAGGGCGAACCCTTGGGCTTGAGGTTCTTCAGTTTTTTATCAGCCAGCATCTGTGCTTTCTTTTGAGAACAAAAATCTTATAATCAATGGCTTAAGAATAAAGGGTTCGAAGTCGGATGGCACAAAAATTAAGTGCTATGCGTATAAATGAGAAGGGAAGCAGGCAGGCATGATGGTAAGTTTAAGTCGCCAAACCATGGCCACCACCGAAAAGCCAGCTCCCATGCATGTTAGCCGTTCAGTGACATCTCAACAACATCGAATCTAACACTACGCAGACACCAGCGACACATTTTGTATGTTCAATCAGCTGATCTCGCCGGCGCTGTTCGACACGCTGGAAGCTCTTCTCCCTGAGCATCGAGAGCGATTATTTCCAACGACTAAAGTGGATCCCATAGTCAAGACAGAATCCTGCCGAGTTTAAGCTGAGCATTTCGCTTCAAGTGCAGCTGGACGGCGCTGCCCCGGGTTTGCCTTTGCTTTGGTTTCTGTTGTCTTTGCTTCAGCTGTTGTCTTTGCTTTTGATCTTGCCGTTGCGGGGGAAGAACCCCCCGAGGAGCGT
>JAYSZS010000193.1:0-1773 GCA_043737935.1 Propionivibrio sp.
TGCTCAAAGGCCGCGCCCGGGCGCTGGCCATGCTGCCGTACCAGGCGCCGCCGGCAACTTTGCCAGGGCCGCTCGCCAAAATGGACTGGGACACCTGGCAGTCGATTCGCTTCAAGGACGAGCATGGCTTTTGGAAAGACGAGAAGCTTAATTTCCAGGCCAAGTTTTTTCACTTGGGTTTTACCGTCACCACGCCGGTTCGTCTGTATGAGGTGGTCAATGGTCAGGCCACCGAGCTGGCCTACGACAGCGACATGTTCGACTACGGCAAGACCGGCATCAAGCCGGGCGAGCTGCCGGCCAATCTCGGCTTTGCGGGTTTCCGCCTCAGTTTTCACAATGACTGGGTGCGGGACATCACGGCGTTTCAGGGGGCATCGTATTTTCGGGCGGTCGGTAGCGATCGCCAATACGGGCAGTCGGCGCGCGGCCTGGCGATCAACACCGGTGGTGCCCAGCCGGAGGAATTCCCCAACTTCGTCGCCTACTATCTCGAGCGTCCCCAAGCCGGCTCCAACACGGTGACGGTGTACGGCCTGCTGGACTCTCCCAGCACCGCTGGCGCCTATCGGTTCGTCATGACGCCGGGTGAAAACTACACTATGGAAATCGACGCGGCGCTGTACCCGCGCACCACGGTGCGCAGCGTCGGCATCGGCCCGCTGACCAGCATGTTTCAGCATGGCGAAAACGATAAACGCATAGCCAATGACTGGCGGCCGGAAATCCATGACACTGACGGCCTGCAGATGTGGTCGGGCACCAACGAGTGGATCTGGCGCCCGCTGGTCAACCCGCCGGCGGTGCAGACCAGCACCTTCCAGGACGAGAACCCGCGCGGCTTCGGGCTGATGCAGCGCGACCGTGATTTCAACCACTACCAGGACGACGGTGTGTTCTACGACAAGCGCCCCAGCGTCTGGGTCGAACCGAAGGGCAACTGGGGCAAGGGCGAAGTCCGGCTGGTGGAGATTCCCACGCCGGACGAAACCTTCGACAACATCGTCGCCTTCTGGCAGCCGAAAGAGCCGCTGCAGGCCGGGCAGGAGCGGCTGTTTTCCTATCGCCTGACCTGGGGGGCGCTGGGTACGGCGAGATCGCCACTGGCCATTGCGATGGCGACGCGTACCGGCATCGGCGGTATCGTGGGGCAGCCGCGCAAGCGATTTTCATGGCGTTTCGCGATCGACTTCTCGGGCGAGGCACTTTCGAAGCTGCCGCGCAGCTCCGTCGTGGAGCCGGTCATCACTGCCTCGCGCGGTCGCGTCGAGCTCACCTCGGCGCGACCGCTGGACGCGATCAACGGCTGGCGCGCCCTGTTCGATCTGGTGCCGGACGACAGCAGCGAGCCGGTCGACCTGCGCCTCTACCTGAAGTCGGGCAATACGGCGCTGACGGAAACCTGGCTCTACAAATATTTGCCGCCGCCGCTGGCAGCACGCCGGGTGGTCTGAGGGCCGCCTTATCTCGACGGTATTCGCGAGTGGCGGTAATACCTGAGCCACTGGGCGCTGCCAACACAGACTGCCAGCCACGAACTGCCCGATGCAAAACCGGCCAGCACATCGGTTGCAAAATGCGCCTGGATAAAAACGCGGCTGCAGCCGATCGTAAAAGCCAGCGCCGTCGCAGCCAGAACAATCGGCAGGCCGAAACGCGTGGCGCGGGTCAGGCTCAGGCAGCGGATCAGCACATAGGCGAGCATGCCGTAGGCAACCACCGCGCCCGAGCTGTGCCCACTCGGAAAACTGAAGCCGCGCACAATTTCTTCGG
>JAYSZS010000194.1:0-20915 GCA_043737935.1 Propionivibrio sp.
CACCAGGAGAAAGGAAATCCATTCCGAGAGCAACAGGCAAACCGAGGCGGTAAGCGACATGAGGGAGTATCCGAGAATGAAAACTCCTCATGGGTCGCCGCGCTGCCCGTCCCAAAATAAACCCCAAGCGAGCAGCGCGGCGACCACGAAAATCGAATGTCATGTCAAGTCTTTTTTGCATTTTTTTGAAAATATTTTTCGCGCCGCCGGGATGCCTTCGGCATCGACCCGAGGTCGCGAGTGTCTAAACTTCAGTTACATCTGCTATTCGTTGTTTGTTTACAACGTCCCATTTGGCATGCTAGAAATCGATTTGTTGTGCCAAAATCGTAAGTAGTGCCGTAAAGCTTTACGCATTCTTCTGTTAAGTTCATTTTTGAGGATCGTCATGTCACAAAAACGGCAAATCTCATATTTTGATGTTCTCTTAAGACTTTCGCCACCATCGGCTCGACCTGTTCCTTGTCATTGCCGGCTTGGGTGACGTCCGTGGCGATGACCCGCATCGATTCGGTGTCGACCACCGCCTGGGCGTTGTAGCACTGCTCAAAGCCGTCGCCGGCGACCTTCATGGATCCGCGACTCCTCGTCGGTCAGGTTGATTGGGTCGTTGGCTCGCGGGCCAGACGGGCGGCTTCAGTCCCTTGCCTCTGGGCTTCTTCCCAGTCTCTGCCTGGGCCGCCCGTACGGCCTTCTTGCCTCGTAGTCGGCCTGCTCACCCGCGAACCGCTCCTTGGCTCGTGCCTCGATCTTGACCTTGGCGGCCGCAATCGCGGCCAGACGATCTTCACGACACGTGATTTCGTGGGGAAGGCTTACTCCATCGGGTACCGTCGACTGGTCGGCCGCTTCGGCCAGTGCCAGTAGCTCCTTCACTTCAGCCTTCAGATGCGCTTCGATCTTCTCGCAGTGGCCGTACGACAGTGTGCCGACTGGCATTGGCGTGAATCTTGGTGCCATCCAGGCTGACCGTGCCAAAACGCGAGAGTTGGTTCTCACGGGCCACCTGAAGAACTTGAACAAATGCCGATTCGAATTCTTTGCCAAAGCGCGTTCTGAACGTCGCCAGGGTGTCGTGATCCGGATGCCGGTTACAGCGATCTACCGAAACGCCAGCGAGTCATACGTCGCCCGTTCGATCTTGTGGCTGAAGAAAGTGCCAGTGGCGTAACCGTAGATCAGCAAGGACAGTAGCGTCGCCGGAGGGTAGGCCTCGCTGCCTTTACCGGCATACGCCCGTTCCATCGCCGACAGATCCAGTCCTTCGACCACATCAACCACGTAGCGCGCCTAGTGCGCTTTCGGCAACCACTCTTGCACCGAGGGCGGTAGCAGGTAGTCCGTTTCTCGAACTATCGGCTGAAAGGCCATTCCCGTGGCCGTCAAATTTACCAAAACGTCATTATCTCAACCTTCGGTTGCAAAGTACGACAGGCTGCTAGCGCCCGAAGCTGTAGTTCCAGAAGACATCGAGCGCATTATCCGAACCGGCACGAGCGACCAGTGAAACACGTCGGCTCAGGTTATGGGTCAGCTTGACGATGCTCTCCATGGTATCCAGCGATTGCTCATAGCTGAGCACGGTGTTTGCCGACAGGCGCTTGCCGACACTGACGATCTGCCCGTTTACCGTCTGGCTGTTGCCAAAACCCGAGGAACCGGCGACGCGGCTGGTTGGCAGGCGAGTGACGCCACTCAACTGGCCGCTGCTCACGCCGAACTCGTCGATCCCCAGCCCCCGCTGCAACTGGCGCAGCGCACCGCCGTCCTGCCCGCCAAGGATGGTCTGCGCCGCCGCCAGCAGCAAGGCGCTGTCCCTGCCGCCCTGCTGATCAGGCGAGCGACCGAGGACCAGCCAGGACAGCTTTTCGCTATCCGGCACATTGGGCGTCGACACCAGGCGGACCAGTGGTCGCTGCGCCGTGCCGGTAACCTCGACACCGGCTTCGACCGCCAGGTTTCTGCGTACGGCAAGAATGTTGAGCCCAGGGTTGTTGATCGCTCCCTGGAAGTTGATGATGCCGCGTTCGATGTCGAGTTTTTGCCCGTAAGCGTCGAAACGCCCATCTACCGTGCTGATGCTACCGCTCGCCCGCGGCAGGCCGGCATCATTGGAGCGGATGCGCAGTTGCCCGTCCAGGCGGCTCTCTACGCCGGCGCCTCTGAAGTGGAAACTGCGTCCGAGATCGGCCTCAAGGTCGAGGCGCACAACCCGGCGAACCCGGCTTTGGCCGCCCTCCGATTGCGCGTGGAGAATCACCACATCATCCGACAGTCGTGGACGGCCGGCCTCGGCCAGTGCCCAGAAACCGGCATCGACACGCAGTTTGCCCGCAACATCGAGCACGCTTTCGCCGACGCGCAACTCTCCCTCGCCGGAGACGGCAACCCACTGATCCGGACGCTGCATGACACCGATACGATCCAGGCGCAGTTGCAGCCGGGCCACGTTCCCCGGCGTCACCCCGGCCAGCGGCAGTTCGCCACTCGCCTCGAAACTTCCGGGCGTTCCGGTTAGCCATGCGGCGTCGATGTTCGGCTCGAGTTTCAACGCGCGTGGCAAGGGCTGAAAATCACTCTCGAAACTCAGCTGACGCAGGATCAGGCGCTCCGGAGTGATTTCGACCCGTGCCTGTCCGCGCTCCAGCCGCATGCCCCAATCCAGCGTGCGCAGCGCCAGCTCTGTACCGCGCCACTCGCCACCCAACTGGGGTCGCGCGGCGCTTCCTGCCAGACGTATCTCGCCGTCCACCTGGCCCGCCATCTTCCAGCCTTCGCCGAGCAGCGGACCAAACCAGGACAGATCGGGGATACGCGCCTGCAGGCGGCCCTGCCACGGCGCCTGCCGATCGATCAGGGTTTGCATCGCGCCGCCCGCCCCAAGTGCGCTCCGTGCAGTCCACTCCGCGCTAATGTCGCCCAGCCGGCTGCCATGAATCTGTCCTTTCACCGCCAGGCGTCCCGCGTCCAGGGTCGCCTGCAGACGGGCCTCGCCGAGGCCGAGCGGCAGCTTGCCAAGGAGCAGATCGCCGCCCTCGCGCCACACCGCAACGCGCCCGGCAGGTCGTGCGGCGGTGTTCAGCGCAAAATCCCACTCACCGCCCAGCACCAGAGCGTGTGGATTGGCCCGGTCAAAGGCAGCAAGCTGCGCCTCGATCGCCGGGAACTCGGCCAGCACCGCCTGCGGGCGGAAATTCTGCCAGCGCCCGGCGCTCTGCCAGTGCCCCTGCTCATGGCCCAGACGCTCGATGCGCAAATTACCGATCAGCCCGTCGATCAAGGCCGGCCCGAAAGCCAGTGCCGTACGGCTCACGCGCAGTGGCGCCGGTGCCCTGAGCTGGAGCAGGGGCGCTGCATTGGCCGCGTCGATCCTGGCCGCGTCGGTCCCGGTCTTTCCCACGGGCCGCGCAGCCACCCGCAACTCGCCCAGCGTACCGCTCCAGAATAACGCCGGCGAACTGCCGACAGAGTTTGCAGCACCTGACCGGCGGACCGCCTCCTCGCGCAAACCGCCGTCGAGTGCCGCGCGTATTTCGCGTTTGTCCGGCAAGCCGACACGCAGCTCCAGATGATGCTGCTGGCGCCGCCCCTCGGCTTTTGTCTCCAGCGCCAGTGCCGGAATACCGTAGGCCGGCAACTCGCAGGCGGTGCAGCGCAGCAGACCGCTCAGCACGCCTTGTGCCCCGGCACCGAGTTGCCCATTGAACGACAGCCCCTGCACCTCAAGCTGCTTGGCCAGACGCAGCCGTGCCGCCTGCAATTCGCCGGAAAACACCGGGCTGGCGAGGCTGCCGCCAAGCACAAAATTTGCACTGGCATCGCCGGCAAGACCTGGCCAGCCAAGTGCCTCAAGTTTCGGTGCCTGTACCATCAGCCGCAGCGTATCGCCGGTCTTACCGAAGGCGCCAAAGGCGCTCAGGCGATTGCCGGCGGCTTCGAGATTGATGTTGACTTTGCGCAGATGGCTGCCGAGCAAATCGACGTCGCCTTTTCCGGCCAGTAGTTGCGACCCGATGCGGCTGTTGCGCAGTTCGAAGTGCAGGCCGAGCTCAAGCGCCGGACGCAACGCCCCGCTGGCCTCGAAACTGGCGTTGATCATGCTGCGGACGGCAGCATCGCGTTGCAGGAAGCGCGCCGGATCGAAATTCTTCACGCTGCCCTGTGCCGTGAAGCGCCCCTCGCCGCTCAGCGCCAGCCGCCCCTGCGCGGCGAGGACGGCCTCGCCGCTGGCCAACTGCAGTTGGCTCACTTCGAGCGCCTCCGGATTCAGGCTGGCGCGTGCATTCAAGGCGAATTTCGCGTCACGCAAATCGAGTTCGAGGTTCTGGGTATCGCCGCTGAAACGAACGCGCAAGGGCCCGGCCAGCCGCGTTGGCAACAGGCGAGAATGCAGCGCGTGCGCGTCCACATTCCGGGCGAGCAGCTCAAGGTCGAGTCGTCCTTTGGCAAAATGGCCCTGTCCCTTGAGGCGGCCACCGCCGCTCAGCTCCAGGTTGAGATCATCGAAGCCCAGGCGTTCGCCCTGCCAGTTGATTTGCGCGTGCAGCGAGGTCAGGGGCAATAGATTGCGATCCAGCGCACCGCTACGCCGATTGGCGATGCGCAGGTGGCCGCTGGCAAGCACTTCCCCCGGCGCGACCGCTTGCGATTCGAGCCGGGCTTCTACGTCAAGCCGCGCCTGCGGTGCGCCGGCAGCGAAAAGGGAGGGATCGATGTTGCTCATCTGCAGACGTAGCGAGGCCAGTGACTGCGCGGCAAAAGGGGTCAACAGCGCATGCAGTTCACCGGCCGCCACCGCAGGGGTCGCGGAGTCTGCGGCCGGCTTGCCGGGTTTCTCTGGCTGCGCCGGCGAGGGCTCCGGTGGGAGGGTGTCGGCTACTCGGGTGGCGATCTGGCCATCGATCTGCACGTGCTCAAGCGAGCCGCTGCCGAGCAGATCCAGCACCACGGGCTGGCCGAGTGCGGCACCGCTCAGCACCGCCTGCGCCGTCAGCGCAAACGGTGACTCGCCAGCGAGCGTCGCGCTGGCTGACAGCGCGAGTTCCCCAAGCTGCGCCTGCAAACGTTCAAGACGATGCGTTCGCCCGTCGCTGGCGAACCCGGCGTCGATTCCGGCGGCCACCATCAATGGAATATTGCCGTATGGGGTGCGTTCGCCGAAGGTTACGCGGCCCAGCAGCAGTTGCTTGATACGCAAGGCCAGCGGCAATTGCAGGCTGACCGGTCGCGGCGTCGGCCCGGAGCTCGCGGTGGTGAAAATGTGCAGACTGGCGGCTTCGATGCGTTCAAGCGTTAACTGGCCGCGCAGCAGTTCGCGCGGTGACCAGCTTACGGTCAGTTGTTCTACCTTCACCTCCTGAGTATCGTCGAGCCAGAGTACCGAGTGTGCGTGCCATTCGTCGAGCAGACGCCCGCTCGGGGCTTCGATTTGCAGGCGACCGGCGCTGAACTGCACCAGTTGCGCGCACAGGAATCGCAGCCCGCCTTCGCTGCCTCCCAGCCAGCCGAGCGCGGCGAGCAGCACACCGCCGATAGCCACCACCCAGCGCCAGCGCGGGGTGGGTCGAAACCTGGGAAATACGCCGGGCGACACGGCGGGCGCTGCAGTGGGCTCTGCATTGGGCTCTGTTTCAGGCTGTACAGCGGCGTTGCGCGGATTCGTGGCGTCGTCTTGCATGTTCGGCTTTTCAGAAAGGCACAGCCAGCGAGAAGCTCATGCGCACTGCATTATCGAGTTGGCCCCACGCCACATCGATGGCCAGCGGGCCGACCGGGCTCTTGTAGCGCGCGCCGACACCGTAGCCTGGGGCCAGCTTGAAAACATCGCGATTGTCGGCGGCCTGGCCGGCATCGGCAAAGAGGGCCATTCCCCACTGGTCATCGAACCAGTGCGTGTATTCGGCGCTCACGGTAACCAGATAGCGGGCGCCCAGCGTCGCCGAACCCTCCCGCACGCCGAGACTCTGGTAGGCATAGCCACGCACCGAATTGGTTCCGCCTGCGCGGAACAGATAGTCCTGCGGGATACCCTGAGAAGACTCCGCAAAGGTGGCGCCCAGTTCGCCGCGCAGCAGCAGAGCGTCCGACTTGCCGAGCGGGATCCCCTGGCTGTAGCGGAAATAGGTGCGCACAAAATCCTGATCGGAGAGCAGCGCTTTCGCCGCCCCAGCCAGTTGCAAATGGGCCACGATGCCCTCGCTGGCATCGAGCGGGTCTTCAGCGTGACGCCAGACCCAGCCCACCGTCGCCGTGAGCGCCTGGTTGGTGCTTGCTGGCTGACCATTCGGTGTCTGCCGTTCATACTGCCAGTTGATCCCCAGTCGCTGCTCGATGCTGCCGCGTAACTGCACCCTTGACGCGGCCAGGGCTACCCGCTGAATCTCCAGCCCCTGAGTGTCCGATTGTTGAACCAAGGCACCGACACTGTCACGGCGTCGCTGGCTATCAGGCGGGAAGAAGATGTCGGCATAGACGCTCTGCTGCAACTGCTCGATGCGCGCTCCGGTATCGAGCTCCCAGGCCCGGCCGAGGAAATCGGTATTGCGAAAATTGCCCTCGACACGGGCACCGGTATTGGAGCTAAAGCCGGCGCCGAGCGCGATGTTGAACGGAGCGCGTTCGCGCAGGTTGATGATGACCGGCACTTGCAGCGCATCTTCCTGCGGTTTTTCGAGAACCACCTCGGCCACTTCCATCCCTTCCATCCCTTCCATCCCCTCCACTCCCTCCACACCTTCCATCGACCTCACCTTATCCTCCTCTTCAACCCCCTGGTCTTCGGCCGCTGCGCTGCGCTGCAGTTCGACGCTGGCCGATGAAAAGAAGGGGGTGTTCTGCAGCGCGGCCTGCACGGCCAGCATATCCTCGTGCCGGTAGGGCTTGCCGGGGAAAAGGAGATCGTTGAAACGGTCGACGAGCGTCGCCGGATACCGTTGCAGGCCAAGGATGCGAATCTCGCCGTAGCGGTAACGTGGGCCGGCATCATAGACCAGATGCAGGTCAACCCGCGCCGCCTCGACGTCAACTTCGGCCTGGCTCGAGAGCAGCCGCGCGCCGGCATGATCGACAGCCATCAATTCACGCAGCAGACCCTGCTTGGCGTTATCCCAGTCGGTCTGCCGGAAAACCGCCGCCGTTGGCAGCGACCACTCGTCGATCAACTGCTGGCGACGCTCGCTGGCCAGCGCGCCGCGAATCTCGATGTGCACGCGGCGGATGTGGGACTGCGGCCCTGGGTCGACGTGCAGAGCCAGGCCATCGTCGCTGTCACGCAACTTGACTAGCGGGGAGAAATAGCCTTCGGTAGCGAGCAGTTCGCCGGCCTCCCTGCGCAGTCGTCGCTCAAGTGAAGCGCGCGCCGTAGCATCCTCCGGCTCACTGCCGGGCGCAGACAGTGACAGATGGCGCAATAGCAGATCGCGCACCGGCTTGGGCGCCACCAACTGGGGTGCGGCCGCCGCCGGCAGGGCAAGGCTTAGGGTCGTCGCAACACTTAAAGCGCAAAGCAGTCGCCACGCACGCATGAGGAACAGACTCCGGGAATTTTGAAAAAGGGGCGCTAAGCGAAAGACCGACGAGCACGCTGGTCGTCGACTTGCGGCGCGCTGGCGGGAGAGTCAGATGAAGCTGAAAGTTCCCTACGCACCAGACAAGACAAGCGCCTGCACCAAAAAAATAAGCTTGCGATTATATCTGCACCAGGAAGCAGACGCTCAAGAAGAGTCCAGAACCCAATACAGTCCGAAACAACCAACTTAACTCAGACCGGCTATTGGATGTCCATGTTATCGGGCTCGACGTGAAATATGTCGGATTTTTTTACACATTAATAATAAAAAATTACAACCAATTATTTTTGCTGTCGAATATTATCTGGCATGTGTATTGCATTTCTATGGCTGTTTCACCCTTACCCCCCATTTTGATTAAGGAAGGTAATCAAATATCAGGAGTTGTATGTCATGAAATATCGTAAAGCCCTCTCTGCGATTGCCTAAGCCACTGCAGCCCTCGCCTCGGCACCAGCATCGGCAGCCGCCGACTACAGCCTGTTCTACCAAGGGGTTACGTTCGAGGTCGACTTGATCGATTCCGACACGTTTAAACTGACGATGCTCGGCAGCAACGCCGCCACCCCCGACTGGACTGGCGTCACACGCTTGAACGCTTTCCAGATCAAAGGGGTAGGGTCTTTCGCTTCGGCCACGGCAACCGGCCCCGGCAGTTTCTTAAAAGTCGACAAAGAACTCAACGGCAATGGTTGCGCAGGAGGAAGCGGAGGTGCCTTGAACCTCTGCTTTGAGGGCTCAACGGCCGTCGCCTCCAGCCTGAGCTGGACCATCGACGTGACTGGAGGCAGCCTGGATGTCGATAGCAGGGGCCCGGATCTGAAGGTTCGCTTCGGCAATGGTCAGAATGATAAGGTCGGAAACCTGATTTCGGCGCACCTCCCACCCGTTCCCGAGCTCGAGACCTATGCCTTTGATGCTCGCTGGCCTTGGCCTTGTAGGCGCCATTGCTCGCAGACGGAAAGCCAGTCAGCAGTAATTTTCATTACCGGGTTTCAAGCGGCAGGGTCGGCTAGTCCGACCCTTTGTTTACAGCATCGGATCATTTGCTCTGGATAACCCGGTTACCCGTGCTTTCGACTCAGAGGCTGTGAATAAATTGATAAACACCTCTCCAGCAGTCATTCCGGCGCAAGCCGGAATCCAGTTCCTTCCTCCGACATCCATTAAAACAATCAGATAAACGATCTGGACCCCGGCTTACGCCCGGGTGACGAGCGTGGAAATTAGCCAGTAATGATTATTTCGCAGACTCTCACAGGATCGTCCACAGCAGGGCTTTGCTGCGCGGCATGTTTTACTGGATTACCGCACATTTATCCCGGATGCAATCTGGCGGCGGCGGCCCTGATCGGCGCCGGCGAGACATCCGTCGGCTGCTGGAAGGGATTGCCCTGGATCAGCACGATGGCGGCCGTTGGCGAGGGAGCCAGGGCAAAGAGCATGATCGAAACAAAAGCGGCGCGTGGCCGCTCGACGTGCACCACGTCGATCGATAACAAAGTGAGCAGGCCGAGAAAAGCCATTCCCAGCCATTTCAGCGGATTGACGTGGGTCTGGCTCAACGCCACGCGCTGATCCCGCTCGTCGCGGATTTCATTGGCCTTACGCAGCATCAGGGCCTGCACTTTCTCACCCGCCGCCGTGCCGACCTCGTTGCTGGCCAGCAAAATCAGCTAGGCATCGGCACGTTCCACCACGGCGTGGCTTTCGGCGCGCCGGGCCAGCAGGGGCCACTCATCGGCGCTGGCCAGCGCTTAGCCGACCAGGACTTCGCGCAGGCGAGCCTTGAGCGGGAGCGGGAGGGTCTCCGACAGTGCCGCAATGCTGTGCAGCGAATCGGCTTCCTTGTAGACCGCCTTCAGCGAACAGTCATGGGCGCTCCACGTATCGTTGGCCAGAAAGGCCAGCGTCAGACTGAACAGCAGGCCGATAATGTTGATGAATGGTGGGGCAACGCCTTCCAGCGACCCGGCCCAGGGCGCCCAACGCGATCGCTGGATGAACCATTGAATGGCGGCCACGGCGGCGAAGGTGCCGACTAACGCGATAAAGGCTTAGCCGTAGTGATCGTAGGTATGCCAACTGGTCTGAAACATGGGTTCCTGCTAGTGGAGGAGGGGCATGCCCTTGGGGGTGCCATGGGTTGGATCCGGGCTGGAGGACGAAGGCACTACTTCAAACTGTAAGCCTACTTGATGCTCGCCCGGAAAGCTCAAGTGCCATCGATCAACTCAGACAGTTCGACGGCGAAGCGTTCAGGCTGCCACAGGTGCGGGCAGTGGTCGGCGCCCTCGTAGAGGCTCAGCCGCGCCTGCGGCGTGTGTTGCGCAACGTAATGCGCGGTCGCCGTCGTGTAGAAGTTGCTCTCGCTGCCGTAGGCGAGCAGGGTCGGTACCTCGATGGCTGGCAGCACGTCGCGGTAATCGGCGGCGACCAGCGATTTCCAGATGGCGATGGCCGGCGGCGGGTCGATGATACGCAGGGCTTCGCGCGTCATGCGCCAGCCGGAGGTGTTGCGCAGGTAAGTGGCGCGTGCCTTGTCGTTGAGACCAAGGGCGATCAGGCGTAGCACGGCTTCGACGAAATTACCCTCGCTTTCAAATTCTTCGAGCAGGCGCTGAGCATGGGCGTGATCGAAGTCGCCATAGATACCGCCGTTCCAGGTGTTGTCGGTGAGCAGCTTCGGCGACTGGTCGATCAAGGCCAGGTGCGAGAAACGCTCGCAGCCGAAATCACGGATACATTGCCACAGCGTCAGTGCGCCCATCGAGTGGCCGACGGCAACGACTCGCTCGATTTCGTAGTGGTCGAGGAGATTAATGACGTCGCGCGCCAGGCGCTTGACGTCCGGCGCCCGCGTGGCGCTCAATGCATGGCCGCCGTGGCCCCGCGCATGCGGGCGCAAGAGTCGATACTGCCCGGCCAGCGGTTTGATCAGCGGTGCCCAGGCGGCATGGTTTGAAGTCCAGCCGTGCAGCAGCAGGATCGGCGTTCCGCTACCGGACAGGCGAATATGCAGTTGTTCGCCGTCGTCGGCGCTTAGCGTTTCGTGCTGCATTTTCCGGGCTTCATTCCGCCAGCAGTTCCAGGTTGCGCGAGCGCCAGTCGAGCACCGCCGTGTGCATCGCCATGCGCCCGGCGAGCGTCGGGTACTCGGCGCGGATGACATCGGCGGCGAAGCCGGAAAGGAAGCGCGACTTGAGTTCCGCTCGGGCGCGGTCAACGCCGATCTCATCGTAGGGTACCGAGGCCAGCAGCAGGAAACCGTCGGCCGGAATGCGCTCGGCCTTCATGTTGCCTTCGATGATGCCGGCCGCCTTGCGGATCGGGTCGGCGAGGTCCGGGCTGTAGGGGCCGATGATCAGCGCCAGGTTGAGGGGGTATGCAGGAAGTCGAAGCCGCGACCGAGACAGATCATCCACTCGCGATGCTCGATGTCGAGTGTGCGTTCGTGTCGGCGCACCTGTTCGCGCACCCGGGCGATATGTTCCAGATTGCCGGCCAGCAGGGGCAGGAGGTCGGCGCGCATCTGCGCCGACCTATCCGGCAGCAGCGCGGCCAGCCGCGGCTCCAGCGTGGTGACGTCCCACGCACCGAGTGTGGCGAGGTCGAGCGTGCAGCCGTCGACGCCGTGGATGACCATAGCGTCCTCGTCGGTTTCAAAACCGCAGACCAGCGGGTAGACGGTGCCGTGGCCGCTACCGAAAATGTGTTCGACCTGGCTGCGGATTTCCTGCGTGTGCTCGATTGCCGCCTGCGTGTTGTAGGCGAAACCGGCACAACCGCACGCCGGATTGCCCTTCGACCAATGGTAGGTAATCAGGAACAGCACCCGCCGGCCCGCACTGACCGTGCGCTGGACGTGGTGCGCGAGCACTTCACCAAGGTGTGGCCAGCCCAGATCGAACATTCCGCCGAGGTTGCGGAAGGGCATCAGGATGCCGATCGGGGTGTTGGTGGCGAATGGAATGTTGATGCGCCCGTCCATGCATTTGAGCACGGCGATGGCCGTCGGATGCTCGGCCAGATAGCGCTCGCGTGCGAGCCAGGCTTCGGGACTCCTGAACGACTCGCCGTGGCAGCGGGCAAGGTCGAGCAGCCATTCGATGCGCTGTTTTATGGGTTTGCTGTGGATGTCCATGGCCAATTGTCAGTGTGCACGATATAGACAGCGATGAATATACCATCGGGGAGGGCATCGATGTCGAACGGGTCGGGCCCGTGTAGGGCAGTAGCATCAAACTGAAACACCCACCGCGAAGGCGCGAAGGACGCTAAGTTTTCGCAAAGGATGTCAAAAGCGATCAATACCTATGGGCTTTCTTCACCTTTCTTCGCCTTTCTTTGCGTTTCCATTGCTCCGTTTTGCGGCTCTGCGGTGGACTTTAAAGTGTGGTGCGCTTGCCCTGCGGGATTGGGCGATCACCAGATCGAGAATATCGGGTTGACGATCGCGGCTGAGCACTTTCTGCGTTCCAGACCCGACCTGCAACTCAGAAGGAGTCTGTGCGTTATCATTGCACATGCTCAAACGCCTGATCATCTCGCTGCTTGCCCTGCTTTTGCTCGCCGCCTGCACGACCCGATTCGGCCACGACGGGAGGAAGGAAACCCGATTTGATCCGCGTTATCTGGCTAAGACCGAAATCGACCGGGTGATCGATACCGACCGTGCCGAGGTGATGGTCGGCATGCGCCGCATCGCCAAGAAACTCTACAAGCGCAACCCCAGGGAGTGGAAGAAGTCCGGGCAGCCGAGCATGGAGGCTGCTCTGGATCGACTGTTTGCCGGTAACCTGGATTTTCCCGAACTGGAGGGCCAGCGCGAGGGTGCGGCAGTGCTCCATGCTTTTAGCCGCAACTATCAGGGTGACCGCGTACTGGCCGTGATGGCCGGCCTGCTCGGCATGGTCGATGCCGCCTTCGAGCACAAGGACGATTTTTACGTGCTTGACGACCTTAACGAACAGAAGCTCTACAATTGCGCCCGCAACGTCGAGATCGCTATCTGGAAGATGTCGTCAACGAAGAATGCCGGCGGCGAGCCGCTGCTGTTTTCCAATGAGCTGGACCCACATAACCCTAACCTGAGTTTCGAGCGTGAGTTCGGTCGCGTTATCGGCCTGCTGGATTTTATGTCCAAGGTGGTCGCCGACAAGCAAGGCCGGGCGATCACGCGTTTTACGCAAAGCCTGGCGACGGCGATTTTTCTTCCGGTTGGCGCGCTGGGAATCAAATGAAATCAATCGTCATCCTCATCTCCGGCCGCGGCAGCAACCTGCAGTCGTTGCTCGACGCTGTCGCGGCAGGAACGCTGCCGGTACGCGTAGCAGCGGTGCTTGCCAATCGTGGCGACGCGCCGGGGCTGGTAACCGTCGCCGCACGGGGTGTTGCTACGCGCATTGTCGACCACCGCGCGTTTGCCAGTCGAGAGGCTTTCGATGCGGCGCTGGCCGGGGTGATTGATTCCTTTGCGTCGGATGTGGTGCTGCTCGCCGGTTTCATGCGGATTCTCAGTGATCACTTCGTGCAACATTATGCGGGGCGCCTGATCAATATCCATCCTTCATTGCTGCCGGCTTTCCCCGGCCTGCACACCCACCGGCGCGCGCTGGCGGAGGGTGTGCGGGTGCATGGCTGCACGGTTCATTTTGTGACGCCGTCACTCGATCATGGCCCGATCATCGTGCAGGCGGCGGTGCCGGTGCTCGATGGCGACGACGAGGCCAGCCTGGCGGCACGGGTGCTGGTGCAGGAGCATCGGGTCTATCCGCTGGCCGTGCGCTGGTTCGTCGAAGGCCGGCTGCATGTGGTCGATGGGCGGGTGCGGTGTGTTGCGCCACAGAACGGCGCGGCGGCGCTGATCTCGCCGCCGGCCTGCGCGGTAGCGTAAAGCAAGGCTATTATGCCCTTCGCCTTGCTGGTGGCCCTTGCCGCTTCACTCGGCATTCACGTTGCGGCGCTCTTCGGACCGGAGATCGATCTGTCGACCGAGCCGGAAAGTGCTCCGCTGGTGGCCGAGCTGAAGCCGATGCCGATGCCGAAAGCGCCGCCCGAACCTTTAGCCAAACCTGAAAAACCGGTAACAGCGAAAGCGCAAAAGCCCCGTCGCAAGGAGGAATCCGTGGCCAGTGCCTCACCCGTGTTGAGCATAACCGAGGCGTCAGCGGTGGGGGCGGTAGCAGCAGTGGCCACGCCGGCGAGCGAAGTGGCGACCCGGCCTGAGTCCGGGGTGTCCCCGCCTGAGTCCGGAGCGTACCCTCCCCCGGCAGCCCTTGAATCGCGACTTCCGCCCCACGGGATAATTCGTTATCGCGTCGAACGCGGCGATTCGAATTTCGAGATCGGCGTTTCCCGGCATGAATGGGAGATCGCCGATGGCCGCTACCGCCTGACTTCGATTGTCGAAACGAGCGGCCTGGTCTGGCTGATCAAAGCCTACCGTATTGAAATGGAAAGCCGTGGCTGGTTGACGAGCGAAGGTTTGCGACCGGAAAGCTTTGCCATTCGGCGTAATGGCAAGGAAGCCAGGGAGAAGGCTTCGTTCGACTGGGAAAACATGACCGTGCGCGTCGGTGATCGTGCCGAGCAGGCACTTAACCCCGGCGCACAGGATCTGCTCTCGTTCAATTTCCAGCTCGGCTATCTGGCGCATCCCGAGGCCGGCAGCACCTTGCACATCGCCACCGGCAGAAAGTACGGGGTTTACCGGATCGAAGTGCTGGGCGACGAGGAAATCGAAGTTCCGGCCGGTGTGATGCGCACGCTGCATCTGCGAGCTCCCGGTGATAATACGACCGAACTCTGGCTGGCTTACGATTACTTGATGCTGCCGGTTAAAATCCGCCATGTTGACAGCAAGGGCGGCAGTTTTGTCCAGGTCGCCACCCAAATTCAAATGAGTCTACCCTGATGCGCTTTACCCCCACCCTGTTCAAGCATACCGAAGCGCTGCTGGCCGAGCTGCTCCGCTCGACTTTTCCCGCCGATCTGGTTGTTTCGCGCTATTTCCGCCAGCATCGCGAGCTGGGTCACGGCGAACGCGGTTTTGTTGCCGAAAGCGTTTATTCGGTACTGCGTCGCAAACGCTCATTATCGGCACGCTGCTTTGATGACGTGACTTCGCGGCGACTGCTGCTTGCTTCGCTGGCCTGTGTACAGGGCTTGAACCGGCGCGAACTGGATGTGGTGTTGAGCGAAGCCGAGGGCAAGTGGCTGGCGCAGGCCAAGGCGGTCCGGCTGGACGATCTGCCGCCGGCGGTTCGTCTCGATCTGCCGGACTGGCTCTATGAGGCGCTGAGCGAGCAGTATGCGGCGCCGGAACTGGAGGCGCTGGCCAGTGGCCTCAGCCAGCCGGCGCCGCTCGACCTGCGCGTCAATCTGCTCAAGGCCGAGCGTGATGAGGTGCTGGCCCGGCTCAACGCCGACGGGCTGGCGGGCGAGCCGTGCCGATATTCGCCACTCGGCATCCGTCTGGCGGGCAAGCCCTCGATCTCGCGCCACCCCCTGTTTCTCGATGGCCGTTTCGAAGTGCAGGACGAGGGCAGCCAGTTGCTCGGCTTTCTGTTGCAGCCGAAACGCGGCGAGATGGTCGCCGATTTCTGTGCCGGTGCCGGAGGCAAGACGCTCCTGCTCGGTGCCCTGATGCGCTCGCAAGGCCGGATCTACGCCTTCGATGTCGCCGAAAAGCGGCTGGCCAAGCTGAAGCCGCGTCTGGCACGTTCCGGTCTGTCGAATGTGCATCCGGCGCGCATCGAGTCCGAGAACGACATCAAGGTCAAGCGGCTGGCCGGCAAGCTGGATCGTGTGCTGGTTGACGCGCCGTGTTCCGGGCTGGGAACGCTGCGGCGCAACCCCGATCTGAAATGGCGGCAGACGCCGGAAAGTGTCGCCGAGCTGAGCGTCAAGCAGGCGGCGATTCTTCACGCCGCGTCGACTCTGGTGAAGCAGGGCGGCAGGCTGGTCTATGCCACGTGCAGTTTGCTCGATGCGGAAAACGAGTCGGTGGTATCGGCCTTCCTGGCGACTCACCCGGAGTTCGTTTCGCTGTCAGCGACTGCGGTGCTGCTTAAACAGGGGATCGAAATAGCCGGTGATGAAGCTGACGGGGCGGGCGGCGAGCGTTTGCGCCTGTTGCCGCATCGTCAGGGTACCGATGGCTTTTTTGCCGCCGTAAT
This sequence comes from Propionivibrio sp., assembly GCA_043737935.1. Lineage (GTDB taxonomy): Bacteria > Pseudomonadota > Gammaproteobacteria > Burkholderiales > Rhodocyclaceae > Propionivibrio. The sequence goes on from JAYSZS010000194.1 coordinate 15,749, forward strand.
GGAGCGTCGATGAGCGAGAAACAGATGTTTGCCCTGCTCACCCAGATCTGGGGTGATTTGCAACACGCCCAGTTTCTCTGGGTGGCGCTGGGGCTGGCGCTGATTCTGGCCTTTTCCGCGTGGTTTTCGTACCGTCTGCGTGGTCAGGAGCACAAGTATCAGCAATCCGGGCAAAGTGCGCTGCGCTCCTTTGGTATTGGCAGTCTGAAGCGAATTGCTTTCCCCTTGGTCGCGTTGATCTTCGTGCTGATTCTGCGCAAGATACTTGTCGCCTTGCATTGGGAGCACCTCAGCCTGCTCTATCTGGCGGGACCCTTGCTCATCACGTGGGCGCTGGTCAGAATCCTGGTGTACGTGCTGCGCTGCGTCTTTTCCGAGGGCGGCTTTCTCATCACCTTCGAGCGGGTGATCACCTCGGCCATCTGGGGTTGGATGGTGCTAGGCATTACCGGGCTTGACGATCCGGTGATTAAATTATTTGAACAGGTGAGCTTCGGCTTCGGCAAGCAGACAATCAATCTCTGGATGCTTTTGCATGGTGCGGTGACGGTTGGCATCACGCTGCTGATTGCGCTTTGGGCCGCCAGTCTGATCGAGAGCCGCCTGATGTCGGCCGAGCATCTGGATGCCAATGTGCGCGTCGTCGTCGGGCGTCTGGCCAAGGCGATACTGCTGGTAATCGCGCTGCTGAGCAGCCTGTCGCTGGTCGGCATCGATGTGACGACGCTCTCGGTATTCAGTGGTGCCCTGGCCGTGGGTCTTGGCCTCGGCTTGCAGAGAATCGCCAGCAATTATGTCAGCGGCTTCATCATATTGCTGGACCGTTCGATCCGCCTTGGCAATCTGGTGACCATCGATGACAGGACTTCGGGAACGGTGACGCAGATCACCACGCGCTATACCGTCCTGCGTACCCTGACCGGTACCGAGGTGATCATCCCCAACGAGTTTCTGGTAAACAATATCGTACAAAACCAATCGTTTACCGATACGCGAGTGCGGGTTGCCGTGGCCATCCAGGTCGCCTACCGCACGGATCTTGACCAGGCCATGCGCCTGATGGCCGCAGCGGCACGGCAACAACCCAGGGTGCTGGTCGAGCCGGCGCCCGGCGTCTTGCTGACCGACTTTGCCGACAGTGGCATCAATCTGGAACTTGGTTTCTGGGTCGCTGACCCGGAAGACGGCACGGCCAATACACGCTCGGTCATCAACCTGGCGATCTGGAAGTCCTTCCGCGAGCACAGCATCGAAATTCCCTACCCGCAGCGCGAGGTACGCATTATTGGCGAGGCACCTGCTTTAGCTTGATTGCCCAATGTGCGCAAAAAAAATCCCTCGCCGGTTTGGCGAGGGATTAAAAGGCCCATCATTAACGATGGGTCAGGGAGGGTCAAACATTGCCAGCGGGGGACGCTGAAGCAACAAACTCATAGTATGGATTGCCGGATTGGGTGTCTGTTGTGCATGTTCAGCCTTTGCGTTACGTTGTGTAACTGGCGAGGCTCAAGAGCGGTTTTGGGAAATCGCAGCGGTGATTTCGGTGAAAATGTGCAAGCAATCCAATCCGCAGGGCGACAAGCGAAAGATGAGTGGCTTCAAAACACGCACGCGAAACACCCCCTCAGATTATCACTTGCGATCCGAACATTCGAAATCTCTCATATTGAAAAGTATTGGGGTTAGCTCTCCACGTGACTGCTTGGGCGAGAGCGGGGGACGGCTCGGGCGGTAAGGCACCTTCGCCCCAACGAGCAAGCCACCGCTGATCATCTATTGCGGCGTAGTTGCATCCACAGCGAGCAAAGTCCCCGACTTTACGAGTTGGGATTGTGAGCTTGTGGTTCAGTCCTCGACGTCAATGTTGTCAGCAATTGGAGAGTCCTTGGTAACGACAACTGACTTGTTAAAAAGCGGGTCGGGTGATGAATCTTTTCCCAATTCAATCTCCTGCGCTGGTGCGACCCGCTTTCCACTCATGGCAAGTCCGGCGTAAAGCCAACCCCGCATCGGGTCCGCAGTCTTTGAGTTCTCACAGACTGTGAAAAATCAACAATCCATCGCAAAGACGCAAAGGTGCAAAGAAAGCGCAAAGTTAACCCATGGCTTGTAAAGCATTCTTTGCATCACCTTGGCCACTTTGCGTCTTTGCGGTGGGGGTAAAGCACTTTTTTCCCAAACTCTGTCTGAAACCCGAAAGACCGGCGCCTAAGCGGATGGACAGGCATCAACCGCGACCGGTCAATCAATTTTCAGGCACGCATTGATTCAGCCTTGCCCATCGTAGGTCAATACGATTCCCGACAGGGGGGGAAGCTTGAGCAAGAGCGAATGCGAGCGGTTCATCCAGGGTTGCTCGTCGGCCTGAAGCGGGTTACTGCCATTGCCTACGTTGCTGCCGCCGTAAAATTCCGAGTCGGAATTGAGCACTTCACGATAGCGACCGGACAGGGGAACACCGATCCGGTAATCGTAGCGCGGTACCGGGGTGAGGTTGAGCACCACCACCATCAGTTCGTCGCCCACGCCCTTGCGCAGGTAGCTGATTACCGACTGCTGGGCGTCGTGGCAATCGATCCACTCGAAGCCATTCCAGTCGAATTCGTGGCGGTGCAGGGCGGGGCTGGCCTGGTAGAGATGGTTCAGGTCGCGAACAAAGCGTTGCATGCCCTGATGCAGGGGATATTCGAGGACATACCAGTCGAGCACCCCGCAACTGTCCCATTCACGTCCCTGGCCGAACTCGGTACCCATGAACAGCAGCTTCTTGCCCGGATGGGTGAACTGGTAGGCGTAAAGCGTACGCAGGTTGGCATGCCTTTGCCATTCGTCTCCGGGCATCTTGTGCAGCATCGACTGCTTGCCATGAACCACCTCGTCGTGGGAGAACGGCAGCATGAAATTCTCGGTGAAGCAATAAAGCATGCTGAAGGTGAGTATGCCTTGGTGGAACTGGCGGTAAATGGGCTCCTGGGCCATGTAATCCAGGGTATCGTTCATCCAGCCCATATTCCACTTGATGTCGAAACCCAGACCACCGACATAAGTCGGACGACTGACCTGCGGCCACGAGGTGGACTCTTCGGCGATCATCAGGACGCCGGGGCACTGTTCATGGACCGCGACGTTGAGTTCACGCAAGAAATCGATGGCCGCGATGTTTTCGCGCCCGCCGTACTGGTTGGGGATCCATTCGCCCTCGTTGCGCGAGTAGTCGAGATAGAGCATCGAGGCCACGGCGTCTACGCGCAGGCCATCGATGTGCATGTCTTCCAGCCAGAAGACCGCACTCGACAAGAGGAAGCTCTTGACCTCGTTGCGGCTGAAATTGAAGATCAGCGTGGACCAGTCCTTGTGCTCGCCCAGGCGCGGGTCGGCATGCTCGTAAAGCGGGGTGCCGTCGAAGCTGGCCAGGCCGTGGGCATCCTTGGGGAAGTGCGCGGGCACCCAGTCGAGCAGAACGCCGATGCCGTTGCGGTGGCAGTGGTCGACAAAGTAACGGCAATCGTCGGGTTCGCCAAATCGGCTGGTCGCCGCGAAATAACCCGTGGTCTGGTAGCCCCAGGAGGGATCGTAGGGGTGCTCGGTGATCGGCATCAGTTCGATATGCGTGAAGCCCATGTGCTTCACGTAATCGACCAGACGGTGGGCCGCCTCGCGGTAGTTGAGGAACTCACCTTCCTGATCGCGTTGCCAGGAGCCCAGATGGACTTCGTAAACCGACATGGGCTTATGCTGCCAGTCATGGGAGCGACGTCGTTCCATCCAGTCGCCGTCGCCCCAGGCGTAGTTGGCAAGGGCGGGAACGATGGTGCCGGTGCGCGGACGAAACTCATGGCGCTGACCGTAGGGGTCGGCTTTTTGCAGGATCTCGCCGCTGTGGCGATTGCGGATTTCGTATTTGTAGATATGACCGGGATCAAGGTCGGGGATGAACAGTTCCCAGACGCCGCTGCTGCCGCGCACCCGCATCTGGTGGCGCCGCCCGTCCCAGGTGTTGAAGTCACCGATGACGCTGGCGCGCTCGGCGTTTGGCGCCCAGAGGGCGAACAGCACGCCGCCGACGCCGTCCACTTCGTGTTCGCGGGCGCCAAGGAAATTGTAGGCATGCCGGTGGCGTCCCTCACCGAACAGGTACAAATCGAGATCGCCGACTTGCGGCAGGAAGGTGTAGGGGTCGCGCGCGATGTGCTCGCGATGGTGCTCGTCGGTCCAGATCAGGCTGTAGTGTGCCGGCAGCGCTTTTGCGTCACCGCGCCACTCGAAATGATCCGTGTCCGGCAGCCGGGTCATCGGTTGGCCACCCTCGGCGATTCGCACTTCGGCAGCAAAGGGAATAAAAGCACGGACTACAACGTCCTTGCCATCGGGATGGTGTCCAAGGACTGCAAAGGGATCGTGATGGCGGGCGTCGCTGATGCGTTGCCGTTCGGTGTCCAGTGGGCTCTTTTTCATTGTCGTTCTCTCGGAAATTGTGGGTGAGGGTTGATTAAAGCAGGAAAGGAAAAGTTTATATGCCGCTTATCCAGCCATTTTAATGAAAATACTACGTGACATGTTATGAAAAAGAGGTATTTTCTGGGACGGCGAAGGATTCGACGTCCCGCCTCTGCGAATAAATCTGCCCAGGATCTTGAAGCAAGGCCCATGGCCGAGTAAGCGCTGTTCCACGCGCATTTGTTACGCAATAATTACGCTTTTCCAATAAACAAGTTGCAACACACTGACTTTGCGCTGAAATGATGAGCAATATTTATTTTTTCGACATCGACAATACGCGTCTCGACCACACGAGCAATACCATTCCTGACTCGGCTTTGCTCGCCATTGCCAATCTCAGGCAAGCGGGGCATACGGTGGTGATTGCTACGGGTCGCAGCTACAAGCACGCAAAACTGTACATTGATCTGATTCAACCGAGTTACACGATCACCATCAATGGTGCCCGGATCATCAAGGATGGCGAGGAAGTGCTGACCATTCGGCTGGCCAGAAAGCCACTCATCGAATTGTTCAGGTGGATGCGTACTCAAGGGCACTATTTTGGTGTCAATGATGGTCAGGTTGACCATATCAGTGCCTCCGTTCCCTGTGCATTGGAGCCCCTGGGTGCCGTTGACATTACGGTGCAAACCGATATCGGCTTCTATGCCGAGCAGGATATCTA
>JAYSZS010000195.1:0-4419 GCA_043737935.1 Propionivibrio sp.
GCCACCCACGTAAATCAGCTAAGCATCTGTAATCATTCAATTATTGAAATGCAGCGCTTTGTCGTTTTTGTGACAATCGGCCCAGTGCGTGCTCGTAAATCCAAAGCAGCAGGCGCTCGATGCGATACAGGTGGCGAGATTCGTCGATGCCGATGAAACGAGCCAGGCATCGCTCGGCGGCGTCTGGTGGCGTCTATAGGGTGGCGTCTATATTGCGAACGAGCAGTTCCCGCGCGAAAATAGCGGGGGGGTCGCTCGCGGCAGGCGAAGCGGATGCGGTGGCCCGGGGTCAACTGTTCATTGCCAACCCGGTTCTCCCTCGGCGGTTCGGACTGGGCGTACCGTAAACACTCCCGATCCAGCGTCCTTCTATGGCGATGGCGTCCGGGGTTACACCGACGATCTGGCATTGGCGACGCCGGCTTGATCGATTTTCCACCGCACATCCTGTCAAACGGGTAGATTGTTATGGATTTTTTTCAGTGTGCCTTAGGCTATAAGCTGAACAAAACTTGTACGCCGAGAAGTTGTCGGGCATATCACCGACCGGTACGTACTTCCAATTTAACTGAAGCAAAGGATTAAGTCATGATCAAAACCAAAGCCTATGCAGCACAAAGCGCGACGAGTGAACTTGCACCGTTCGAGGTAAACCGTCGTTCTCCAGGCGCAAAAGATGTGCAGATCGAGATTCTTTATTGCGGCGTTTGTCATTCGGATTTGCACACGGTTCGCGGCGAATGGCATAACACCTTGTACCCGTCAGTCCCTGGCCACGAAATCGTTGGCCGCGTCGTCTCCGTGGGCGACAAGGTGCGCAATTTCAAGCCAGGTGACCTGGCTGGCGTAGGCTGTATGGTCGACAGTTGCGGGCATTGCCATTCCTGCGACGAGGGCGAGGAACAATACTGCGATAACGGTTTCACCGGAACCTATAACGGGCCAGTGTTCGGGGGCAAAAACACCTATGGAGGTTATTCCCAGACGATAGTCGTCAAGGAGTCCTTTGTTTTGCATATCAAGCACGACGAAACGGACCTGGCCAGTGTGGCGCCCCTGCTGTGTGCCGGAATCACCACTTACTCTCCCTTGCAGCATTGGGGTGCCGGACCGGGCATGACAGTTGGCATTGTCGGTCTGGGTGGGCTTGGCCACATGGGGGTCAAAATCGCTCACGCCATGGGCGCTAACGTCGTGTTATTCACCACGTCTTCCGGCAAGATCGAAGACGGCAAGCGGCTTGGTGCCGATGAAGTATGCGTTTCCACCGATCCCGAGCAAATGGCGGCTTATGCCAACCGCTTCGATTTCATCCTGAACACAGTGGCTGCTCCGCACAACCTGGATGCCTATCTCCAACTGCTCAAGCGCGATGGCACGATGACACTGGTCGGCGCTCCGGCTGAGCCGCACCCCTCACCCGGTGTCTTCAATCTGATCTTCAAGCGTCGCCAGTTGGCAGGTTCTTTGATCGGTGGAATCCGTGAAACCCAGGAAATGCTGGATTTTTGCGCCCGACATGACATCGTTTCAGACATCGAGACGATTCCCATGGATTACATCAACACAGCCTATGAGCGAATGCTGAAAAGCGATGTCAAATACAGATTCGTCATTGATTTGGCGAGTCTGAAGTAAGACAGCAAGACAGGTCGGTGGGTTAAAAAAACCGGCGCGTACGCCGGTTTTTTTAATGTCTTGGCGCCCCGAGGCCCAAGATCAGCCAGCGATCACCCCTTCGACCGCTGTAACCACACAGGCGGCAGTGATGCCGAGGTATTCGAACACCTGGCTGGCCGGTGCGCTTTCACCGAAGCGATCAATACCGACCACGGCGCCCTCCAGCCCCACGTACTGACGCCAGTAGCCAGTGACGCCGGCCTCGACCGCCACACGCGGCACGCCGCGCGGTAATACTGATTGGCGGTATGACACGTCTTGCCGATCGAACACGAAGCTCGAAGGCAGGGAGACGACGCGCACGGCTATCCCCTTGCCGGCGAGTGTCTGCTGGGCGTCCAGCGCCAGACACACTTCGGAGCCGGTAGCAATGATTACGGCTTTTGGCGCGCCATTACACTCCTTGAGCACGTAACCGCCGCGACGGATCGTTCTTATTTGATCATTGTCGCGCGCCAGATGCGGCAGCGTCTGTCGGGTAAGGATCAAGGCGGTAGGGGTGCTCCGATGTTCGATGGCCATCTGCCAGGCGACGAAGGTTTCGACGCTGTCGCAGGGGCGCCATACATCAAGGTTCGGTACCATACGCAGGGTGGCTGTTTGCTCGATCGGCTGGTGCGTCGGGCCGTCTTCGCCGACACCGACGGAGTCGTGTGTGAAGACATAGACCGGATTGATGCGCATCAGCGCAGCCATGCGTATGGCATTGCGCGCGTACTCGGAGAACATCAGGAAGGTACCGCCGTAAGGGCGGAAGCCCCCGTGCAAAACTAGGCCGTTCATGATCGCGGCCATGCCGAATTCGCGAACGCCGTAATAGATGTAGTTGCCCCCCTCGGCCATGGCTTCCGGACGCACGTTGCGGCAGCCTTTCCACTGGGTCAAGTTGGAACCCGTCAGGTCGGCGGAGCCGCCAATGAACTCCGGCATGACTGGGACCAGTGCCTGAATGGCGTTTTGCGAAGCCTTGCGCGTGGCGATTGCTTCGTTTTTGGCGACAATCGCTTGCAGGGCTTCAGCCGCCGTGGCAGAGAACTCGGGGTGCAGCTCACCCTGCATGCGGCGCACGAACTCGGTGGCCAGTTTCGGGTGGGTGATGCGATAGGCGGCGAACAGCGCTTGCCACTCAGCTTGCCGTGTGGCGCCGGCGGCGCGGCCATCCCAGGCCGTGCGCACGGCCTCGGGGACTTCAAAGGCGCCCTCGGTGATGCCCAGCGCGGCGCGCGTAGCGGCAACTTCGTCCTTGCCCAGTGCCGCACCGTGCACCTCGAGCGTGCCCGCCTTGTTCGGCGAGCCTTTGCCGATAACCGTCTTGCAGCAGATCAGGGTCGGCTTGTCATGCTGCGATTTGGCAGCGCAAATGGCGAGATCAACGGCATCGACGTTGTGCCCATCGACACCGCGGATCACGTTCCAGCCATAGGCTTCGAAGCGCCTGGGAGTGTCGTCGGTGAACCAGCCTTCAACCTGACCGTCGATGGAAATACCATTGTCGTCAAAGAAGGCGATCAGCTTGGACAGCTTCCAGGTTCCGGCCAGCGAACACACTTCGTGGGATATGCCTTCCATCAAGCAGCCATCGCCCATGAAGACGTAACTGTAGTGGTCAACAATGGCGAAACCCTCGCGGTTGAACTCGGTGGCCAGCAGCTTTTCGGCAAGAGCGAAACCCACGCTGTTGCCAATACCCTGTCCCAACGGGCCGGTAGTCGTCTCGACGCCCGCCGTGAGGCCATATTCCGGATGGCCGGGGGTCTTGCTGTGCAGTTGGCGGAAGCGCTTGAGCTCATCGAGCGGTAAATCGTAGCCGGTCAGATTCAACAGCGCATAGAGCAGCATCGAACCATGGCCGTTGGAGAGGACAAAGCGGTCGCGATCAAACCATTTCGGGTCGACCGGATTGTGCTTGAGATGGCGACCCCATAACGCCACCGCCATTTCAGCCATGCCCATCGGGGCGCCCGGATGACCCGAATTGGACGCCTGGACACTATCCATGGTCAGCACACGAATTGCATTTGCCAGCGAAGCCTGAGAAACCATTATTCTTGTTCCCTGATTGATCCAAACTCTCGATAAGCACGGCCATCGGCACCTCCGGCTGACTGCCGGTGAATAGCCACATGTGGCTGAGCTAATCCAGAAACACTTCATTTTATCCGGATGTTATGGGGATGTCAGTATAAAACGGTGCAGGGCGTCTGCTATGTGCTACTGTCGTTGTTGCCGGTGAGCCTGGGCATTCTGAACAGCGGGGTTTTCACCTTGGCAATCGCCGCCGACCAGTATCTGTCAGCCCCCGTTGAAACCGGAAACATCGATCTTTGCGGCAGAATCCAGCGCGACCCGCTCGCCGAGAACGCGGATGTCGATGCCTTTGCCTTCGGCGCCACAGGCCGACAGTTCTCTACCTGAACGCCTGAATACGAGCGATGCCGCCGGCCCCGGCCTGAACCACAATATTCTGGGTCGCTGGCATATAGTAATTCCGAATGAATTTCCAGCCATGGTGGGTCTCGCCGGGCAACCGATCAGTAACCAGCACGGCGGCTGGCGGATGTTGCAGACGTCGCTCGATGTCGTCATAACGCAGGATGCGTTTCACCGCCGACACATAAAGACTGCCCTCCTTGTAGGCTACGCCGACCGGAAGTTGCCGCCCGCTGGCACTCAGCGTCACCCCTTGGACCTTGAAATCGGCGCCAAAGCTCACCGCATGTACTTTCCCCGCCTGCATCG
>JAYSZS010000196.1:0-4413 GCA_043737935.1 Propionivibrio sp.
GAACTGCGTCGTAACCAATGGCATGAGCCAGTATTCACGCGCCGAACGCAACGCCAACGCCGGCATCGTCGTCGGCATCACCCCCGCCGACTACCCCGGCGGAGCCACTTACAATCCGCTGGCCGGCATTGTCCTGCAGCGCCAACTCGAAGCCCGCGCCTTTGAACTGGGCGGTGGCACCTACGAAGCGCCAAGCCAACTGGTAGGCGACTTTCTTGCCGGTCGCTCATCAACGCAACTCGGGTCGGTCATTCCCTCATACCAGCCCGGCGTCCATCTGACCGACCTGGCCACGGCGCTACCGGACTACGCCATCGTCGCCCTGCGCGAGGCGCTGCCCGCTTTCGCTCGCCAGATCAAGGGCTTTGACCTGGCCGACGCGGTACTCACCGGTGTCGAAACGCGCACCTCCTCGCCGCTGCGCATCACGCGCGGCGGGGATTACCAGAGCTTGAATGTACAGGGCCTGTATCCGGCGGGTGAAGGTGCCGGATACGCCGGTGGTATCCTCTCGGCCGGCATTGACGGCATCAGGGTCGCCGAGGCGCTGGCGCTCAATGCCTGAACGGGAAAGGACAGCGAGAACAGGAACAACCGAAGGCAAATACTGTCACTCAAGCACCGGCAACTGATAAAATTTGGAATCTGGCTGACCCCTTTTGGAGAATCTGTTGTGAGCACAACTGCCGACCTGATCAAAGCGATTCGTACGGGCAAGCTGTCCGATGTTATTGCTGCCCTTGACGCAGGGGCTCAGGTCGAATTGCATGACGGCCCCGGCGACCCGGGACTGCCGCTGGCCATAGCCTGCTTCATGGGCCATGCCGAGATCGTGCGCGAACTGGGAATCCGTGGGGCAAAAATCAACTTTCCTGACAATCGGGAGCCAAAATCGCCTCTGTCGATGGCCATTCGCGGTGGCAGTATTGAAGTAATCAGAGTCCTGATTGAACTTGGCGCCGAAGTTCCACCGGATGTACCCACCGGACTGACGGACCAGGAGTTAATGCTGGCAAAATGGAAAGCTCAGCATTTCGGGGCCAGAACATCGGGGGCTAATCATGCCGGCTCGGACTTTCCCGACGTCGAAGAAATCCAGGTGCTTAGCTGTTATGGCACCAACACGGACGTTCTTAACGCCGATATGCGGCGTGCGGTAGAGGATATGGCAAAGAAATAATCCTCCTGCTAGCCGACTGAGAGGCTGTGAATTAATGCTTTAACCCCCACCGCGGAGGCGCAAAGTGGTCAAGGTGACGCAAAGAATGCTTTCCAAGCCATAGGTAACTTTGCGCTTTCTTTACACCTTTGCGTCTTTGCGGTAGTTTTTTGATTTTTTCACAGCCTCTTAGCCGAAACATGCCTCCGGAAAACTTGCTGCTGCTAGTCAGTCGCGTGATGCCTTATGGCAAGTACGAGGGCCGGGTGATCGCGGATTTGCCCGGACACTACCTCAACTGGTTTGCCCGCAAAGGTTTCCCACGCGGCGAACTGGGAGCGCTGCTGGCGCTGATGCACGAACTCGACCACAACGGACTGACATCGCTGCTCGACCCGCTGCGTCAGCACTGATTTCTATTTCGGCGAGAACTTTTCCAGGGCCGACAAAGGCACATCGCCCGATCGATCGAACGGAAAGCTGCCAAAGCCTTCCATCTCGATACTACCAAACACCCGGTAGCCGATCCGCTCGCGTCCATTTTTCTGCGCGTCGCGCAATGGTTTGAGAACGTCGCCCAGGCGGCTCACCGTCTTGACTTCAAGTATCGTCTCGCCCTGGCGCGGGATGATCACCGGTTTGTCAGAAACTCCCTTGGCAAAGTGTCGGGCGTTGAGCTCGACATCGAAGTTCAGCGCAGTGACCGGCAGATCGACGTCATTCGGATTGCGGATGCGCAATTTCAGAACAAAACGCTGTTCCAGCAGCCCCAGCCCGACGAGATCAATGCCGGCCAGACTGATCTCGGGCTTTTGCAAACGCGGCGCGCAAGCAGCAAGCAGTGCGGCGGCGACGATCAGTACCCAGAACACTTGCCTCATGCGGATCTCCTGTTTCTTTCCAGCACACGCAGCAGCGACGCTGTGTCCTGCCGTCCCCAGTCATTGGCCATCAGCGCGTTGAGCTGCTGCCAGACCTGCCCTGAAACAGGCAGCGGCACGCCGAGCCGGCTCGCCTCGCCCAGTACAATGCCATAGTCCTTGTGATGCAGCCGCGCCTCAACGCCGGCCGTGAAATCGCGCTCGATCATGCGCCCGCCGAATACCTCGAGTATGCGGCTGCCCGCTGATCCGCCGGTCAGTGCCTGACGCACTCTGGCCGGATCGGCACCGGCTGCCCGGGCGAGATGCAGCGCCTCGGCAACGGCCTGGATGCAGCCCACCATGATCATCTGTTTGCAGGCTTTGGCCACCTGCCCGGCGCCGTTTTCGCCAACGTGAACCAGAGTCCTGCCCAACACGGCAAACAGCGAGCGCACGCGCTCGAAGACGCTGGCCTTGCCGCCGACCATGATCGCCCGCGTGGCCGCGATGGCGCCCTGCTCGCCGCCGGATACCGGTGCGTCGAGCATATCGACGCCCCCCCTGGCCAGGATTTGCGCAATGCTCCGTGCCGTGCCGGGGGCGATGGTACTCATGTCAACCAGAACCGAAGCGGGGGCAAAACCTTCACTCAGACCCTGCGGCCCAAGTGCCACGTGTTTGACATCGCGGCCATCGCCAAGCAGGGTGAAGACGATCTGCGAATGCCGCGCCACTGCCGCTGACGTTGCGCACCACAAGGCGCCGGCGTCGAGCAGCGTCTGCGCGCGCTTCGGTCGCCTCGCCCAGACCGCAACCGGGTGCCCGGCACGCAACAGGTGCAGTGCCATCGGGCACCCCATGACGCCGAGGCCGATGCAACCGAGACGTTCGCCCGGCATCAGCCTTCGCCACCCGACAGGCGCTCGAGCAGCTTGAGCATGGCGATGGAATCTTCCTCGCCCAGACCGGAACCGACCATGGCGTTAAACATTTGCGCCGCCGCGGCCGTCGCCGGCAGGCAAAGCCCGAGCTGATGCGCACTCTGCATCACGATGTTCATGTCCTTCTGATGCATCCACGACTTGAAACCCGGCTTGAAGTTGCGATCGAGCATGCGCTGGCCGTGGTTCTCCAGAATCTTCGAATAGGCGAAGCCGCCGAGCAACGCCTCGCGCACTTTGGCCGGATTGACGCCGTTTTTGGCTGCGAAGTTGAGCGCTTCGGCAACTGTCAGCACGCCGACCCCGGTGACGATCTGGTTGGCCGCCTTGGCCACCTGCCCGGCTCCCGAATCGCCGACATGAACGATGTTCCTGCCCATGCATTCGAACGCCGGCGTGGCTTTTTCAAAAGCGGCCACGCTGCCGCCGACCATGATCGACAAGGTACCGGCAATGGCACCCACTTCGCCGCCGGATACCGGCGCATCGAGAAAGTCCACACCGAGCGCTTGCAATTCCGTAGCGATCTGGCGCGCCGCCGCCGGCAGAATGGTGCTCATGTCAACGGCGACCAGTCCACCCTGCGCCACCTTGTTCAGGCTGACACTACTACTGACACCACTCTCGCCGAGCATGACCTCGCGCACGTCGGGTGCATCGGCGACCATCGAAATAAAAAGCTCGACGGCCGCCGCAACCCCCGCCGGACTGGCGGCCGCTTTTGCCCCGGCTTCAAGCAGCGGCTGCATCGACTCGGCACGTCGTGCCCAGACGGTGACTTCATGCCCACCCTTCAATAAATTGAGCGACATCGGGCGCCCCATGATACCCAAACCGATGAATCCGACTTTCATGTTTGCCTCCCTTTGTGACTGTCTGATCAGCAAATCAGTTTACAAGAAAAAGTCTCTCTGAAGCAGACCGATGCTCCCGACACCAAGGTAAATTTGTTCTAGCGCTAACTCATATAATTACCGTCATTCCGGGCTTGACCCGGAATCCAGTGCGTTCATCAAAACAGTTTTACTGACATCTTAATCAGATGTACTCATCTGGATTACGGCTTTTGCCGGAATGACGATGGGTTTCTAAAACTAATTAACGTTGTCCAGACCTGGAATTGACTTTCAAATCCAACGCTGAGTGGTTGTGAAAAATCATTACCACCTGATTTCCACGCTCGTCACCCCGGCGTAAGCCGGAGTCCAGCTCGTTTATCTGATTGTTTTAATAATTATCGGAGGAAGGTACTGGATTCCGGCTTGCGCCGGAATGACGGATTGGGGGGAGGGTTATCAATTAATTCACAGCCTCTGAGGTGAAATGGTGATCCTTTCCAAAGCGCTCATTTGCCGCATGAGGCGCCGTCAGCCCGCTTCATTCCGAGCTTGACCATGATTAACTCGGCGGGACAAAAACGGGTGAAGCCGCTCTGCAACAGATTGGCGCC
>JAYSZS010000197.1:0-4404 GCA_043737935.1 Propionivibrio sp.
GCATCCTTGGCCTGATCGCCGGTCAGCGCCGAGAAGAATTCACGCGTGCCGGACTTGGCGATGGTGCCGAGGTGCTCGACCGCTTCGTCACGCGAGAGACCGATACCGTTGTCGGCGATGGTCAGTGTGTGTGCCGCCTTGTCAAAGGACAAGCGGATTTTCAGCTCCGCGTTGTTGCCTGATCCATCGCCATACAGCGCCGTGTTGTTCAGCGCTTCGAAACGCAGCCGGTCGCAGGCATCGGAGGCATTGGAGATGAGTTCGCGCAGAAAAATTTCCTTGTTGCTGTACAGCGAGTGAATCATCAGGTTGAGTAACTGTTTGACTTCGGCCTGAAAGCCGAGCGTTTCCTTGTTGGCGCCCATTGAAAACTCCGAAAAAAGTGGGTCTGAACTGTCTGAACTTGATTTAACTTCAGACTCAGTGGTAAATAAGCTGCGCGTCTTATCGCAACTGAAAGGCCGAAAGCGCATGCGCAGCCGACATTGGTGGCGTAGTTTGGGGCAAGCCGGCTAATTTCAAGCCCTGTCAGAAGAGTGAGAATGACAACAACGCAAGGCAGATATAGGCATGCCGACCAGCTTGGTTCAACGCGTTGGCGGCCAGCGTTCAAGGCCTACAGAGGCCAGCCGCGCAGCATGCGCAATGATCATTGAATCCTTGTGGCCGAGGCGTTCTGGCCGACGATCGTCAATGGAAAATTTCCCGTATCGATCCACAGCACTAATCGTGCAGGTGCGCAGCCGCGTGGCGCAGCGATATAGTCGGAGCACATTAAAACAGATCCCGCTGCAGGGACTCTTCTAAAGGCAATACAACGCTCATGGCTCGCTAATCCGATAGTCAATTTCCAGCACCTCGACCTCACGCCAGCCGGCCGGGCTCTGAAAACGCACCCTGTCGCCTTCCCGCGCTTTGAGCAGTGCTCGCGCCAGCGGCGACACCCAACTGATGCGCCCGTGTTTAAAGTCGGTCTCGTCCACACCGACAATCTGATAGCGCTGCTCCAGACCCTGCTCATCACAAAGGGAAACTGTCGCACCGAAAAAAACCTGATCCGCATTCTCTTGGCGCGCCGGATCGACGACTTCCGACAGATCGAGCCGCCGGGTGAGAAAACGGATGCGCCGGTCGATCTCGCGCAAGCGTCGCTTGCCGTAGATGTAATCACCGTTCTCCGATCGATCTCCATTGGACGCCGCCCAATGCACAACCTCGACCACATGCGGACGCTCGGTTCGCAACAGGTGATCAAGCTCCTCCTTGATCCGCGCATACCCTCCCGGGGTGATGTAGTTGCGGGTTCCCTGAGGAAGTTTCAGCGACAGCTCAAGCTCTTCCTCGTCATCATCGCCCTCAGTTTCCCTTGTAAACGCCTTGCTCATGAAATAACGCCGGCAAATTCAATAGAAACGGCGCAGGCCGATCAACCTGCGCCAAATTAATATGCATCGATAACTCAGTAACCGATATTGAAGTTCTCAACATCGACGCGGATGATGTCGCGCCCAAGCGCCAAGGCCGTGAAACGAGTGAACTGCGTTGCCCACGCCTTTCCATCGATGAATCGCTGTTCGCCGCCATATCGGGCAATGTTAAGTATCTTGTCGATAATCAGCACCTTGCCCATCGGATTACTGGGTTCGCAGCGCATCTCGGCGAACTCCTTGTCAAACCAGCGACGAGCCTCCTCTGGCGAGCTTTCAGCTAGTTCGGCCTGTGAAAACTTGAATTGGTATTGGTTATCCTTACCAAACGAAACGGTCACATGATAAAGCATTTGCCTCCTCCAACCTTGCCAGGGATTAGACTAACGACCCCTATTCTATTCGCAAAAACCCTCAAATGCCGCAAGTCTCAAATGTACAGACTGAATTAATTCCTTGAATACGCGTTAGCGCCCCAAGACCATGCTGATCGCGCTGCCCCTGACCTGGTGCTCATCGCGCAGGCAGGGGTGCCTCACCAGCCCTGCTGGATTATCCCCTGAATTACCGGACAAAGCACCAGCCGAGCAATGATCCGCCCGTCGCCATGTGTACCAATTTCACTCCCTCGTTGTTTTTTCCTGGTAGTACGCCTAACATAGATCCTGATTCGCCCCGACGTGTTCTGGTCGCTTGGCTGCTCTGATTGCAAATCGGTCACGTGGTGTATTGAGGACTGTGTTTCCTGACTTGAGCGGCGGTCAGGATTACAGGTTCTCGTCGATTGTTTGTTGAGCTGGGTCGCAGCGAAAACGCATTTTCAGTTAAGGCTGACCTTCAAGATGTCCTGTAACGAAAGAAGTGGCAGTCGAGCACATTTTTTGCGAGCTTTCGCCTTGTGGAGAAACGCATGATTACCCCAATGGCACAGATTTCAAGTGAATAATCGGTCTTTACATTTGAAAACCGGGGGAAATAAAGCGTCTTCCCGTTTTTGCAACTGATCCAGTCAAACCAGACAGACCCTGGAGTGTTAGCCGAATACCAACCTATGGATATTTGAATGATGCTGAGCGAAGAAGAAACCGGCAATGCACGCGCCACCTTGAATGAACTCCATGTGGAACACCGCGACCTTAACCTGATCATTGAACACTTGGTGAGCACACCATTGCCTGAGCAGGATCAATTGCTGATCCATCGACTTAAGAAGCGAAAGCTACTGCTCAAGGACAAAATCTATCAGCTTGAGCGTTCGCTGGTACCAGACATTCCGGCCTGATCGCCGACGGGTGGCGCATTGTGCAGGAACTAGGGTAATCATATGTCCGGGGGGAGCGGATGTTGATTCTTCCGTCTCGCCCGAGCGTGCCATAACGAACACGGCACTCAGGATCAGCGCTCTGTTAACAGCCTGCCATGCACCCATCCCCTCGCTCAGGAAAAGCGCGACCAGGAAAACGGTCACGATCGGTTCCAGCGTCAAGCAGGTGGCCGCATCAGCCGCTACCAGCCGTCGCAGGATGGCCCGCGCCCCAACACCAGCAGCCCATAAACCACAACTCACGAAAGCAAACCACCGAAGGATCGTTCCAATGCTTAACATTTCCATCCCCCTACCCGAAACCGTTTTTTCCGCCCTGCATCTTGCCCCGGAAGCATTCGTGAAGGAGATGCGCGTGGCTGCAGCAATTCAGTGGTACGCCCAAGCACGCATCAGCCAGAACAAGGCAGCGGAAATCGCTGGTTTGAGTCGCGCCGATTTCATTCGCGCCCTCTCCGATGCCAAGGTTTCGCCGTTTCAGGTAATAGCAGAATCCTTGCGAGCGAAATTGTCCAATGCGGATTGATCGCGTAGTAGTCAATTGCTCGCCGCTGATCACTCTATTCAACAACAGCGGGCAGGCGGAACTGCTGCCCGGTCAATTTTCAGAAGTCCTGGTGCCGGATGCCATCTGGCTTGAAGTCGCCGAAGGCGGCCACCAGGACCTTGCTGCACAAAACATTCTTTCCGCGCAATGAATCAAGCGCCGCCGACATTGCCCGACCCGTTGGTCATGACGTGGGATGCCGGCCCTGCGAAACCGCTGTCATTTCCCTAGCCCGAACAGCCCCCGATCTACGCGCTGTAGTGGCTAACAATTACGCCCGTCGTTGCGCTCGAGTGCTTGGGGTCGAAACTTTAGGTACCTGCGGCGTCATTCTGTTGGCTAAACGTCGCGATATGATCCCTTGCGTCAAGCCCGCTCTGGATACGTTCCGCACAGTCGGACTTTGGTTGTGCGACAGTCTGATTCGCACGATTCTGATGGAAGCTGAAGAGATTTGAATCGGCAATAAAAAAACGCCTCGGTAACTCAGTTGCCACTGAGCTGACCGGGGCATTATCTTTCAGCCCGCAGTAACGATCAGACCGTCACCGTATCCGCCACATCGCTGAACTCGGCAATCTTGTCGAAGTTCATGTAGCGAAAGACCTCGGCCGCCTTGGCATTGACCACCTTCACCTGTTCCATGTATTCGGCAACGGTCGGGATCTTGCCCATCAGGGCGCAGATCGAGGCCAGTTCGGCGGAACCGAGGTAAACAAAGGTGTCGATGCCGAGCCGGTTCGGGAAGTTGCGCGTCGAGGTGGACATCGCGGTGCTGCCCTTGCGGATCGACCGTAGATCTATCATAACGAGATAACGCAACAGGGCGGGTCTCTTTGAGTCGCGATCCTTTACACCCCCGCTCGACCATACACGCCGCCTGGCTCAATGGTGACGGCACCACCAAACCATGCTTCTACCCATACGGCCTGATCCGATCATGCCAATCGGCATGCGACTTCCTCGCGCGTGGCGCGGGTGGATGGGAATCACGGTGCGAGCTCAAGACCTCTCTTAAGAAACACATCTCAAGTCATTGGTTTTGAATTTCATTTCAGACGGGTTTTGGTTGTTCGGTGGCGACGAGCGTCATGCCCAGCTTCTGG
>JAYSZS010000198.1:0-1757 GCA_043737935.1 Propionivibrio sp.
CGGGAAGTGCCGACTGCCGACCCCTTGCTCAAGAATACCATCGACCCTGAAAACGCGCCGCAAGTCGCTACGCCACCGCCTCCAGTCAAGCCTGCCAGACCGCCCGTTGCGCAAGCAAAATCCGTGGCCAAACGCGAGGTTCAGGTCGCCCAGAGAAAACTCTCGGAGCACCTGTTTTATCCGCCCGAGGCCGTCGCTCGTGGCCTCGAAGGCGAAGTGCGACTGATCGTCAAACTGAACGCCGATGGCGGCGTTGACGATGTCAGCATCGCCGTCAGCAGCGGCCACCCGATCCTCGACCACGCCGCCGTCAAAGCCGCTTACGCGATGGGCAGATTAACGGGTGCCACCTCGCGCGAACTGATCCTGCCGGTCATCTTCCGTTTGCAGTAGATCCGGTCGGCGTCGGAAAATCACGTCCCAGACCCCGTGACCGAGCCGCAAACCACGCTGCTCGAATTTGGTCAGCGGGCGATAGTCGGGGCGCGGTGCATAATCGGCGACGGTGTTTTCCAGCAAGGGTTCGGCAGACAGCACCGCCAGCATCTGTTGCGCATATTCTTCCCAGTCGGTGGCGCAATGAATATAGCCGCCGGGCCGCAGCCGGCTGGCGAGCAGCGCAACCAGCGACGGCTGGATCAGGCGCCGCTTGTGGTGGCGAACCTTCGGCCATGGATCGGGAAAGAAAATATGTGCGCCGGACAGGATGCCGGGCTGGATCATGTCGCGCAAAAGCTCCACCGCGTCATGCTGGACAATGCGCAGGTTGGTCAGCCCGCCTTCAGCGATTCGCTTGCACAGGCTGCCCACTCCCGGCGTATGCACTTCGATACCGAGATAGTCATTTTGCGGATTGGCCGCGGCGATCGTCGCCGAAGTTTCACCCATGCCGAAGCCGATTTCGAGAATCTTCGATGCCTGGTCGGCACTGCGGCCAAACAGCAACTCCAGATCGAGCGGCGCCGCCACGTAGGGCACGCCGATTTCGGCCATCATCGCTTCGAAGTAGCGCAACTGCGCGTTCGAGACCCGGCCCTGGCGCAGCACGAAGCTGCGGATGTGCCGGCGAGTGTTGGTAACCTCGTTGCCCGGCCCACCTGTCGTGCTGATGTTCTCCAACCGCTCGCTCACGCTCAGGAACCGATCAGCCCACTCGTTGGTGACGACGGATCGGCCGAATAGTACTTGCGCGCCATGCGCCCGGCCAAGAAGGCTTCGCGCCCGGCTTCAACCGCTTTCTTCATGGCGCTGCCCATCAGCACCGGGTCCCTGGCGTGCGCGATGGCGGTATTCATCAGCACACCGTCGCAACCGAGTTCCATGGCAATGGCCGCATCGGATGCCGTTCCGACGCCGGCATCGACGAGCACCGGCACACGGGCGTTGTCGATGATCAGACGCAGGTTCCATGGGTTGACGATGCCCATCCCGGAACCGATCAGCGAGGCCAGCGGCATCACGGCAACGCAGCCGATCTCTTCCAGCATTCTGGCCTGAATCGGATCGTCGGCGCAGTACACCATCACGTCGAAACCGTCCTTGACCAGCGTTGCCGCCGCCTTCAGCGTTTCCGGCATGTTCGGAAAGAGGTTGGTCGGATCGCCGAGCACTTCGAGCTTGCACAGCGCATGGCCGTCGAGCAGCTCACGCCCCAGGCGCAGGGTACGCACCGCATCGTCCGCCGTGTAGCAGCCGGCGGTATTGGGCAGGATGGTAAATTCTGAGGTCGGCAGCGCGTCGAGCAGATTAGCTTCGCC
>JAYSZS010000199.1:0-4391 GCA_043737935.1 Propionivibrio sp.
CTGATCAACCCGATCGCCATGGAAGAAGGTCTGCGTTTCGCCATCCGTGAAGGCGGTCGTACCGTCGGCGCCGGCGTCGTCGCCAAGATCATCGAGTAATTTTTTATTTCGGGCGCAGGGTTACGGCGCTGCCTCATCGCTCTTTGGGAACTCATATGCAAAACCAGAAAATCCGCATCCGACTGAAAGCCTTCGATTACCGTCTGATCGATCAGTCGGCCCAGGAAATTGTTGAAACCGCCAAGCGTACCGGTGCCGTTGTTCGAGGACCGGTTCCGTTACCGACCCGGATTCAACGCTTTGACGTTTTGCGTTCCCCGCACGTCAACAAGAGTTCGCGTGATCAATTTGAAATCCGAACCCATCTGCGTTTGATGGACATCATCGATCCGACCGATAAAACGGTCGATGCGCTGATGAAGCTTGATCTCCCAGCAGGGGTTGACGTCGAAATTAAGTTGCAGTAATTGCTATATTGCGGCTATAATCGCGGCCTTTCGTCGGGGAGCGTCATTGACGCTGCCTATTTTGACTTGTAGCAGTCATACAAGTTTTGTACCACTCGCTGGCCAATCGTAGCCAGCTAGAGGAGAATAACCATGAGTTTAGGCCTTGTTGGGCGCAAGGTCGGCATGACGCGCATTTTTACCGATGACGGTGCTTCCGTTCCGGTCACTGTGCTCGATGTGTCGAATAATCGTGTCGCCCAGATCAAAACGCTTGAGAACGACGGCTATGCTGCCGTCCAGCTGGCTTTTGGCAAACGTCGTCCTTCCCGAGTCAATAAGTCCCTGGCGGGTCATCTCGCCAAGGCCGGTGTCGAGGCAGGTAACCTGCTCAAGGAATTCCCGGTTTCCGTCGAGGATCTCGCCGTCCTGAAACCCGGTGATCATGTCAGTGTTTCAATTTTCGCTGTCGGTCAGAAGGTTGATGTTACCGGTCAAACTATAGGTAAGGGTTTCGCTGGCGCTATCAAGCGTCACCACTTCAAATCGCAACGCGCCTCGCATGGCAACTCGGTGTCGCATAACGCACCGGGATCGATCGGCATGAACCAGGATCCGGGTCGGGTATTCCCCGGCAAGCGAATGTCCGGCCATCTCGGTGACGTCAAACGTACGCAGCAGAACCTTGAGGTGATTCGTGTTGACGTCGAGCGTCAGTTATTGTTGGTCAAGGGAGCGGTTCCCGGCTCCAAGGGGTCGGATCTGATCGTGCACCCTGCAGTCAAGGCGGGGGCATAATGGAACTCAAGCTGATTAACGAACAAGGTCAGGAAGCCAGCCGCTTGCAGGCTTCAGACATCCTGTTCGGACGTGAATACAACGAATCCCTGATTCACCAGGTCGTCGTTGCCTATCAGGCCAACGCACGCAGCGGCAATCGCGCGCAGAAGGATCGTGAGCAGGTCAAGCATTCGACCGCCAAGCCGTTTCGCCAGAAGGGTACGGGTCGTGCCCGTGCCGGTATGTCATCCTCACCGCTGTGGCGTGGGGGCGGCCGTATATTCCCGAATTCACCCGATGAGAATTTCAGCCAGAAGCTGAACAAGAAAATGTACCGCGCCGGTATGGCGTCGATTCTTTCCCAACTCGTGCGTGAAGATCGCCTGGCTGTAGTCGACAGAATTTCTGTCGAGGCGCCGAAGACCAAACTCTTTGCTCAGAAGATCAAGAGCATGGGTTACGACTCGGTGTTGGTAATCATCGACAGTCTCGATGAGAACGTCTTCCTGGCTTCGCGCAACCTGCCCAACGTGCTGGTTCTAGAAGTCAATGAGGCCGACCCGGTGTCGCTGATCCGCTTCCCGAAAGTGCTGATGACCAAAAGTGCTCTCGCCAAGTTTGAGGAGATTCTGGGATGAACCAACAACGTCTGATGCAAGTGCTGCTGGCACCGCAGATCTCCGAAAAGGCGACCTACGTCGCCGACAAGAACTCGCAAGTGGTCTTTCGTGTCGCCTCCGATGCAACCAAGCCTGAAGTGAAGGCGGCGGTCGAATTGCTGTTCAAGGTATCCGTTGATTCGGTACAAATCGCCAACGTCAAAGGCAAGCAAAAAAAGTTTGGCCGCTTCATGGGTAGTCGGAAAAACTGGAAAAAGGCTTATGTCTGCCTGAAGGCCGGTCAGGAAATCAATTTCGTCGATGGGGGGGTTGCGTAATGGCACTCGTCAAAGTCAAACCGACGTCGCCTGGCCGTCGTGCCGTGGTCAAGGTTGTCAATCCGGACCTGCACAAGGGCAAGCCCTTCGCGGCGCTGGTCGAAGCGCAGTCGAAGCATGCCGGTCGCAACAATAATGGACACATCACGACACGGCATCAGGGCGGTGGCCACAAGCAACACTATCGCCTGGTCGATTTCAAGCGTAACAAGGACGGCATTCCGGCCAAGGTAGAGCGTCTTGAGTACGACCCGAATCGGACGGCAAACATTGCGTTGCTGCTCTATGCGGATGGTGAGCGTCGCTACGTCATTGCGCCGAAGGGGATGCTCGTCGGTCAGCAGGTGATCAGCGGTTCCGAGGCGCCGATCAAATCGGGTAACACGTTGCCGATTCGCAACATCCCGGTGGGTACCACGATTCATTGTGTCGAGATGATCCCCGGCAAGGGCGCACAACTGGCACGTTCCGCAGGTACTTCGGCGCAACTACTGGCGCGTGAAGGGGTTTATGCCCAGGTTCGTTTGCGCTCCGGCGAAATCCGCCGGGTGCACGTCGAGTGCCGCGCTACGATCGGCGAGGTAGGTAACGAGGAGCATAGCCTGCGTTCAATCGGCAAGGCCGGTGCCAATCGCTGGCGGGGTATCCGGCCAACCGTTCGCGGGGTAGTGATGAACCCGGTCGATCACCCGCATGGCGGGGGTGAAGGTAAAACGGCGGCAGGTATGCATCCGGTCAGCCCGTGGGGTACCAAGACCAAGGGCTATCGTACACGCCGCAACAAGCGCACGACCTCAATGATCGTGCAGCGCCGTCACAAACGCTAAGGGATAGATAACTATGGGACGTTCCGTAAAAAAGGGCCCGTTTGTCGATGCCCACCTGATCAAAAAAATCGGCGCTGTGCGTGCAACAAGCGACAAGCGACCGGTCAAGACCTGGTCGCGCCGTTCGACGGTGTTGCCGGACTTTGTCGGTTTGACCATTGCCGTGCATAACGGCAAGCAACACATCCCGGTGTATGTCACCGAAAACATGGTCGGCCACAAGCTCGGCGAGTTTTCACTGACTCGCACCTTCAAGGGTCACACCGCCGGCAAGAAGGCGAAGAAGTAAAGGAATGGATATGGAAACTCGTGCTATTTTGCGCGGTGTTCGGCTGTCAGACCAGAAAGGTCGATTGGTCGCCGACCAGATCCGCGGTTTGCCGGTGGATAAAGCGCTCAGCATCCTGACTTTCAGCCCTAAGAAAGGTGCTGGAATCATCAAGAAGGTGCTTGAGTCGGCGATAGCCAATGCCGAACATAACGATGGGGCCGACATTGACGAATTGAAGGTGAAAACCATCTGCGTTGAAAAAGGCATGGTACTCAAGCGCTTTACCGCGCGTGCGAAGGGGCGTGGCAATCGGATCGTCAAACCGACCTGCCATATATTCCTGACCGTCGGAAACTAAGGAACAACAATGGGACAGAAGATTCATCCGACTGGTTTTCGCCTGGCGGTCACGCGTGACTGGTCTTCGCGCTGGTACGCCAATAGCAAGAACTTCGCCGGCATGCTTAATGAAGACGTACAGGTTCGTGATTACCTGAAAAAGAAATTGAAACACGCCTCGGTGGGGCGAGTGCTGATCGAACGTCCGGCGAAGAATGCCCGCGTTACGGTGTACTCCGCACGCCCTGGTGTGGTCATCGGAAAGAAGGGCGAGGAAATCGATCATTTGCGCGCTGCGTTGCAAAAGATCATGGGCGTGCCGGTCCATGTCAGTATCGAGGAAATTCGCAAGCCGGAACTCGATGCACAGTTGATCGCCGATTCGATTACACAGCAGCTTGAAAAGCGCATCATGTTCCGTCGTGCCATGAAACGCGCCATGCAGAACGCAATGCGTCTCGGAGCCCAGGGTATAAAAATTATGAGTTCGGGGCGTCTTAACGGTGCCGAAATCGCTCGCCGCGAGTGGTATCGCGAAGGACGTGTGCCATTGCATACCCTGCGTGCGGATATCGACTACGCAACGTCTGAAGCCCTGACAACCTACGGCATCATCGGCGTCAAGGTTTGGGTGTTCAAGGGTGAAATCCTGAACCGAAACGAACAGTCGCTCGCTGCGAGCGACGCTACTCTTGCGGACGAGCAGGCGCGCAAGCCGCGTCGTCCGACCAAGCCTGCAGTAACTGATGGCGCCGAGAAGCCTAAGAGCCGTACGGTAAAGTCCAATCCCC
>JAYSZS010000200.1:0-4386 GCA_043737935.1 Propionivibrio sp.
GTGCATCACCTTGAAACGTGGGTCGCGCATCCCGTCCTTGCCGCCCAGCGCTTCCAGATCTTTCTTCCAGCCCTTGCCTTAAGGCGGATTGGCGATCATGAAGTCGAACTCCATCGCCGGGAAGGCATCGTGCGACAGCGTGGACCACTCGGCGCCACCGACGATGTGCTCGGCGCTTTCGCCTTCGCCCTTGAGGGGCATGTCGGCCTTGCAGACGGCGTAGGTTTCGGGATTGATCTCCTGGACGTAGAGCAGACGGTGATCTGCTGATTGCGTTTCGCGGCAATTGTTGCCAGCGTTTCCTCGGCGACGGTGAGCATGCCGTCCGTGCCGCAGGCGCAGTCGTAGAGCAGATAGGTGCCGGACTTGAGCTCGGCCTCGATCGGCAGGAAAACGAGGTTGGCCATCAGCCGCACGGCGTCGCGCGGTGTCCAGTGTTCTCCGGCTTCTTCGTTGTTCTCCTCGTTGAACTTGCGCACCAGTTTCTCGAAGAAGGTGCCCATCGAGTGGTTGTCGATACCGGCCAGCGACAGGTCGATATCGGGATCGAGGAACTTGTTGATCAGCGTGCCTAGTGCGTCGGCCTTCGATAGCGTCGAAATCTGATTGCGGAATTTGAAGTTGTCGAGGATGTCCTGGACGTTGGGCGAGAAACCGTTGAGGTAGTCCTCGAAATCGGCCAGCAATTGCTGCTGGCTGCCGCGGGATTTGAGGTCGCGCAGCGTGAAGCGCGAGGTGTTGTAGAAGGCCTGCCCGGCGGCATCGTTGAGCGCGGCTCGCTGCTCGGTGATGTGCGCGCTGTCGAGCATCTGCCTGGTATCGAGAACCGCCTGCTTATTCGGTTCGAGCACCGCATCCATGCGCCGGATGACGAACATCGGAAGAATCACGTCGGGATACTTGCCACGCCTGAAAAGGTCGCGCAGAACATCGTCGGCGATGCCCCAAATGAATGACACGATCTTGTTGTGTGTTGCTTGGTCCATTGTTGCTTTCGTACGGTTTTTATTGTCGATTCGCTGCGCATGACAGCCGACGGAGAATCCTGTTGGTTCTTGTGTTGAGCGCCAAGCGACTGGAAGTCGCTTACTGTACCGTATGGGCGTTGGATATTAAAGGCTTTGATCACTTTGTCATGCAGTACCGATGGCCATCGGTTCGAGCCTTCGGGTTAGTAAACCGCCGTTCATCGCCCAACCGCACCTCGGTTTTCATCAGGTTCTGCTTCGGTTTTTCCTTCTCGATCCAGACGGCAGCAGCGGCCCTCTTGGGTTACATCAGTTCGAACTATACTGGCCGTTGCCGATGCAGACATGCAGGTATGCGAAAATCGCAGTTTTCCTGCTCGTACCCATTGATTTATGAAAATTATCGAATACACCGATCTCGATACCACCCGGGTCAAGACCAGTTACCGCAAGGTATGCGAGGCTATCGCCCGTCACGACTTCCGGGCTGCCCAAGTCAAGAAGCTTGCCAATCTGGGTCACGGCAAATTCTATCGAGCAAAACTGGATGACGCCGACAGGCTGTTGTTTTCATTAGTGCGCCACGGCGATCAAGTCTGTGCACTGATGCTCGAGGTGATCGCCAATCACGACCACGACAAGTCACGATTCCTGCGCGGTGCGGCAATCGACGAAAGCAAAATTCCAGACGCCGATGCCGATGAGGCCATCCAGGAGGCGCAAGCGCTGCGCTACCTTCATCCTGAGCATACGGTCATTCACCTGCTCGACAAGCCGATCTCGTTTGATGATACCCAGGAGGCCATTTACCGACAGCCAGCGCCTTTGGTCATATTCGGCAGCGCAGGCAGCGGCAAGACCGCCCTGACCCTTGAAAAGCTTAAACAGGCCGAAGGCGAAGTCCTTTACGTCACCCACTCTGCATTCCTGACGCAAAGTGGCCCGGGACCTCTATTATGCCAATGGATTCGAGCCTGGTGGGCAGGATGCCGTATTTCTTTCCTACCGCGAGTTCGTCGAGTCGATTCGCGTCCCGGTCGGCCGCGAGGCCAGTTGGCGCGACTTTGCAGCCTGGTTTTCCCGAATAAGGCAGAGCTTCAAGGAGGTCGATGCCCATCAGGCTTTCGAGGAAATTCGCGGAGTCATTACCGCCGGATTGAAGGGTTTGTTATCGCGTAATGACTACCTGGCGCTTGGTGTGCGTCAATCGATTTTCCCTGCGCATCGGCGTGACCAACTCTACGAGTTGTTTGAGAGATATCGCGCCTGGCTGGCCGAAGCAAAGCTCTACGACCTGAACCTGGTCGCCCAGGACTGGCAAGGACTGGCTGCGCCGCGCTACGACTTTGTGGTTATCGACGAAGTGCAGGACATCACCACCGTGCAACTCGCGCTCGTCCTGAAAACACTGAAGAAACCCGGTCACTTCCTGCTCTGCGGGGATTCCAATCAGATCGTCCATCCCAACTTTTTTTCCTGGAGCCAGGTAAAGAGCCTGTTCTGGACAGACCCAACACTGGCCGAGCGGCAAGAATTGCGCGTGCTCACCGCCAACTTTCGCAACGCTCTGGAGGCGACACGAGTCGCCAATCAGTTGCTCAAGATAAAGCAGCGACGCTTCGGTTCCATCGACCGCGAGAGTAATTTCCTGGTCCAGGCTGTCGGCAGCGATGCGGGCCAGGTCGCGCTGATGCCCGACAAGGACGCTTCCAAGCGCGAACTGGATCAAAAGATTCGCCAATCCACCCAGTTCGCCGTTCTGGTCATGCGCGATGAGGACAAGGCCGACGCTCGCAAGCATTTCGCCACGCCCTTGTTGTTCTCGATCCATGAGGCCAAGGGGCTCGAATACGAAAACATCGTGCTCTACCGATTCATCTCCGATCACCGCGCCGAGTTCACCGACATTGTCGAGGGCGTCGCCAAAGCCGATTTGGCCGTCGAGGCGCTGGAGTACAAACGCGCCAAAGACAAAGGCGACAAGTCACTGGAGATCTATAAATTCTTCATCAATGCGCTGTATGTGGCGCTAACACGCGCCATAAAGAATATTTACATGACCGAGTCGGACACCGGGCATGCGCTCTTCAGCCTGCTCGACCTGAACCTCGGTCAGGCCAAGATCGATGCCCGGCAATCGACGCTCGAAGAATGGCAGAAGGAGGCACACAAACTCGAACTGCAGGGCAAGCAGGAGCAGGCGGATGCGATTCGCCGCACCATCCTCAAACAGACCCCAGTGCCTTGGCCGGTGTTTGACGAGGCCAAAGTCAGGGAACTGCTGATCAAGGTATTCCGCGAACAGAGCCCAAGCGGCAAGTCGAAGCAACAACTCTTTGCCTACGCCACCTGCTACGACGAGCCGCAACTCGCCGAGTGGCTGATAGTCGACGCGAAATTCGAGCAGGCACGGAGTTTTGATAAGCAGTGCACGGTGTTCGCCCGGAAAAGCTACGTGCCGTACTTCGCCAATCGCTTCAAGGACATTCTCCGGCAGTGTGAACAGCATGGCGTCGACCATCGCTTGCAGATGAATTAGACACCATTGATGGCTGCCGCTGCCGCCGGCAATGTGGCCCTTGTGGAAGCACTTCTGGAGCTCGGCGCCGATCGCGATGCCGTAGATCATTATGGTTGCAATGCACTTCATTGGGCCTTGCGCCAGGCATTTGACGACGCGAAATTCGCTGCTGGCCCACTGGCGGCGATCTATGATCATCTGGTTCCGCCTTGCGTTGACGTCAATACGGGTGATAGTCTGGTACGCATCGACAGGCATCTGTCGGAGTACTTCCTCTTCCAGACGATGTGGGTGCTGTTCAAGCCCGCTTCAGCAAGATACGACGCAAAGTGGACAGCACCTTTCAGACCCAGATCATTCTTGATGTCTGGCAGCATTTGCCGGTCAACGTGGTGCGAGCAGAGCGCAATAAACGGCAGCATCTTTCGGGCGTGCTGGCGAGAAACGAAGTCGATCGGGACTACGCCTACAACCGATCCCTCTTCCTGCGCCTTTCCACCGGGCACTACCAGTTCAATCCCAAACTCGCCGTCCGTCGTCGCCAAGGCGAAGTGGAAAGCTGGATGCCGATCTTCACGGCATTGAACCTGCCTTTGATTGGTGAATTTGCCTACAACGACGGATGGACCAATACCTGGAGCAATGTCGAAGATTTATTGGCACGGGCCGGCCTGCCCAAAAGCACGACCCCCATAGCGGGCGAACGCTTCGCCGCGCGGCAAGAGGCCAGGATACGGGAGATGGAGGAACGAAGATCCAGTGAACTTGCGGCCAAAGCGCGGGCTGTTGCCGCCGCCGAAGCTAGGGAAACACTGAATAAGTAGCAAAAGAAGTGAACGATCTTTTAGTCATGTCATCAAAGAAATGGGATCGATCACGGGGGTTAAGACGATGAAG
>JAYSZS010000201.1:0-9858 GCA_043737935.1 Propionivibrio sp.
TCTGCTTCATCGTCTTAACCCCCGTGATCGATCCCATTTCTTTGATGACATGACTAAAAGATCGTTCACTTCTTTTGCTACTTATTCAGTGTTTCCCTAAGTAAAGAATATGGCCATTGCATTAATATCAGGCATTACTGGGCAAGATGGGGCTTATCTTGCCCGGGCTCTTTTAGGTAAGGGGTACACAGTATTTGGATCTTCCAGAGATGCACAATTGTCACGCGTATCAAATTTGGATAGTTTGGGAATTCACAATCGAATCCAATTGCTTTCTGTAAGCCTGCACGATTTCAGGAGCGTACTCCAGGCACTCATCAAGACGGAGCCGGACGAAGTTTATAACCTGGCCGGGCAGAGTTCGGTTGGCCTGTCATTCGATCAGCCGGTCGAGACCCTCGAAAGTATTGCAACAGGGACCCTTAACATACTTGAGGCCATTCGTTTTACGGGGCGACCGATTAAATTGTACAACGCTGGATCAAGCGAATGCTTTGGTGATACGGAAGATAAGGCTGCGAATGAAGAAACACCCTTTCGTCCCAGAAGCCCCTATGCGGTGGCCAAAGCGGCAGCGTTCTGGGAAGTTGCGAATTATCGTGAGGCCTACAATCTTTTTGCTTGCACAGGAATTTTGTTCAACCACGAATCTCCATTGCGCCCCGAGCGGTTCGTGACGCGCAAAATTGTCGCGGCAACTGTGCGAATCGCGGCCGGTAGCAAGGAGAGGTTACGGTTGGGCAATATCGATATTGCCCGTGATTGGGGCTGGGCGCCTGAGTATGTCGATGCGATGTGGAGGATGTTGCAGCAAGCCAACCCTTCAGATTTTGTGATTGCCACCGGTGAAACTCGGAAATTATCTGATTTTATAGAAATTGCTTTTGCTGAGGTCGGTTTGAATTGGAAGGAATGGGTAGATATCGATCCTGAGTTTTTCAGGCCGACAGACCTGAAAATTGGCCGTGCTGATCCATCCAAGGCATTGCGTGATTTGGGCTGGCAAGCCACTATTTATCTGGATGATGTGGTGAAGCGTATGGTCGCAGTGGAGCGTGGTCTGCTACGTGTTGAAGAGGCATAGTGGGTGGCCGACTGAATCGTTGTATGCAAATCTACTTCGACAACATCATATTTTCACTACAACGTGCTGGTGGGATCTCTGTATATTGGTATGAGATGCTACGCCGCATGTTACGGGATGGTATACCGTTACATGCAATTGAGGATAGGCATGTTCAGGACAACATATTTCGGGCGAAGCTGACTCTTCCGCAAAATTTGATTGTGTCAAGTCGGGTAATGCCAACGAGAATTGCTCGTTATTTGCCCCCGTTTGTAACGTTACCAAAGAAATGTGTTTTTCATTCAAGCTATTACCGTTTTCCCTGGGGACGGAATTACGTTACCGTTGAAACAGCTTATGATTTCACCTATGAGCGTTTCGGGACAGGCTTGGCCCACTTGGTGCATTCGTCACAAAAGCGTATAGCGCTGCAAAGGGCGCAAGGTGTAATTTGTATATCTGAAAGCACCAAGCGCGATCTGCTCAGATTTGTACCAGGGATTTCAGAAGAGTGGATACGTGTGATTTATCTGGGATTTTCAGATGAATTCATGCCACTTTCTGAAGCGGAAAAATGTGATTCGAGCGATCACGAAGGGTTGCGTGATGTTCCTTATCTTGTTTACGTTGGTGACAGAAGCGCTTACAAAAACTTCGGGTTGGCTGTGCAAGCCGTGAGACAAGTTCCTAAATATGGGCTGGTTGTGGTCGGTGGAGGGGCGCTGAGTCAATCCGACCAAGTGCTCCTTGATGAAAATCTAGGAGGACGCTATTTGCATTTGGATCGGCTACCTAATGAGAAACTTAATAGCTTGTACAACGGTGCACATGCACTGATCTATCCTTCAAGCTACGAGGGATTTGGTATTCCGGTAATTGAGGCGATGGCAGCAGGCTGCCCTGTGATTGCTACCAATGCATCTTCTATCCCTGAAGCAGCGGGTGATGCAGGGTTGCTCGTGGACGAGATTTCTGCTGACGCGTTTGCTGCATGTATTCGGTCGTTGGAGAGCATTTCGCTACGTGAAGCGGTAATCCAGCGCGGATTTGAGAATGCCAAACGATTTTCTTGGGAGCGTTGTTATCAGCAAACTATCGCCTTTTATTGTGATCTGGATAAGAAAATGAAGAAATGGCAGCACTGAAAATATCGATCATTACGGTCGCCTTAAATAACGAGACAACAATTGCAGACACTGTACGATCAGTGGCGATGCAGACTTACTTCAATGTCGAATATCTGGTCATTGATGGGCAATCGACTGACGGAACGCTTTCCCGGTTGAGTCAATTTGAAAACACTGTGACCCGTTTGGTATCCGAGCCGGATCGGGGGATATACGATGCGATGAACAAAGGTATTGCCATGGCCAATGGCGATGTTATTGGCTTCATCAATGCGGATGATTTCTATGCATCGGAGGGTGTATTGGCTAAAGTGGCGGACCAGTTTCGGCATCCTGGTGTCGATGCGTGCTACGGCGATCTGTGCTACGTGAAGGAATTTGATACCCAAACAATTGTGCGCTATTGGCGATCATCCGAGTTTCGGCCAGGTGCTTTCAGCACAGGTTGGTGCCCACCGCATCCTACATTCTTTGTTCGACGCAAGGTCTATGAACGCTTTGGTACTTTCGATCTCAATTATCGGATTGCGGCTGATGTTGAACTGATGATGCGTTTTTTAGAGGTGCACCACGTGCGTGCGAGGTATATGCCCGAAGTACTGGTGAAGATGCGCATGGGTGGAACCACCAATAAAAGTCTGAAGAATATTGCGAAACAGAATGGTGAGATTTTGCGAGCATTGAAAAAGTTTGGTTTGGTCGCCAATCCAATGGTTTTCTTTGGCAAGAAAATCATTTCTCGAGGAAGGCAGTACGTCACCAAGCCTGCTCTGCCTTCGGCATGAGCACCAGGGTTCTGATTACTGGCGCGAACGGCTTTGTTGGGACGGCGCTTTGCAGAGCATTGATTGGACGTTGCCAAGTTCGCGGAGCAGTCCGGAGACCGGGTGTGGGCCATCCTCTTGAAGGGACTGAATTGATTCCTGGGAGTCTGTCAGCCGATTTTGATTGGTCGGATGCTTTGGTTGGCGTAAGCGTTGTTGTGCACTGCGCAGCGCGTGTTCACGTCATGAATGAGAAGTCGTCAAATCCATTGGCCGAATTCCGACGGGTGAATGTTGAAGGGACTATGCGAATTGCTAGGCAGGCGGCGGAGGCCGGGGTTAAGCGCTTCATTTTCCTGAGTTCAATCAAGGTTATCGGCGAACAGAGCCAGCCTGGTGCCCCATTCGTTGCCGACCAGCGCTCCAATCCTGAAGATTCATATGGCATTTCCAAGATGGAGGCTGAAGAGGGATTGCTTTCGATCGCCCGGCAGAGCGGCATGGATGCGGTTATCATACGGCCACCGCTGGTCTATGGGATCGGTGTGAAAGCGAATTTTTTGGCCATGATGCGTTGGTTGAAGCGCGGTGTTCCGCTCCCACTCGGTGCAGTGACGGGAAACCATCGCAGCTTGGTGGCGCTAGATAATCTGGTGGATCTCATCGTGACCTGCCTCGACCATCCTGCGGCGGCCAACCAGACCTTCTTGGTTTCCGATGGCGAAAGCCTGTCGACCGCAGCCTTGTGCCGCCGGATGGCCGAAGCGCTCGGGCGACCGGCGCGACTTGTTCCGGTTCCGGTTCCGCTGTTGCGAATGGGCTCGTTGCTGCTCGGAAAGCGCGTCATGGCGCAGCGCCTTTGCGGTTCGCTAGAGGTCGATATCGGCAAGACGAGGGAGTTGCTTGGCTGGGAGCCACCAATTAGCGTAGATGAAGGCTTGCGGCGGACGGCCGAGCATTGGTTGATGGCGGAAGGACAGCGTGACGCCTCATGATTGCGCAGCAGGCAGTGGGTGTAATGTGAATTTTCATTTCCATTCGGTCCATTAAAAGGCATCGAGAAGATAACCTTGACCACACTGACTGATAACGAAAAGGGGCAAATAACGTTCAGAAAAGATGTTCTGCAACACTTGGGTATCAGGCCGGGGGAAAAGATCGAGCTGGATTTACTGCCGGATGGCCGAGGCCTGATCAAGGCGGCGCGGCCGGCGGGGACAATTGACGGCTTCGTAGGTTTGCTTGCTGGCCGGACAAACAAAGTCGCCAGCATTGAAGAAATCAACGACTCGGCTGCGCAGGCTTGGGCAGGCAAAAAATGAAGGGCGCTGTTGATACCAACGCCCTTGTCCGTGCTGTGGTGCGTGATGACCCCGTGCAGGCCGATGTCGCCACCAAGGTTTTGACCGATGCGGAATTGATCGCGGTAACAACGCCGTGCCTGTGCGAGTTTGTGAGGGTGCTGCGCAGGGTCTGCGAATTTAAGCCGGCTGACGCTGCTGCCGCGATTCGCGCACTGCTTGCCGTCGCCAACGTTGAAATCAACAGGCCTGCTGCGGTTGCGGGGCTATCAGTGCTCGAAGCAGGGGGTAATTTTGCGGATGGCGCCATTGCTTACGAAGGAAGCTGGCTAGGCGGGGACACCTTCATTTCGTTCGACAAGAAGGCGATTGCACTTCTCGCGGCGCAAGGTCAATCCGCGCGTCTATTGTGAGAAACGCACAACAGGCTTTGGTATGAAGCGATTGTTTGATCTGGCTTTGGGGTTGTCCGCCTCGCTGGTTCTTGCGCTGCCGGTTCTGCTCGTCGCGCTTCTGGTGCGCCTGACATCGCCTGGGCCGGCGCTTTACTGGTCCGACCGGGTAGGCAAGGGGAACCGGATTTTCAAGATGCCCAAGTTCCGCAGCATGCGGGTCGGTACTCCGGCCATGGCCACGCATCTGCTGCAGGATCCCAAGGTCTATCTGACGCCGATTGGGTCCTTCCTTCGCGAGTCCAGCCTGGATGAGCTGCCACAGTTATGGAGCATTCTGGTCGGCGATATGAGCTTTGTCGGGCCGCGCCCCGCTCTATTTAATCAGGACGATCTGATCGCCTTGCGTACGCAGTTCGGCGTGCATGAACTGGTGCCCGGCCTCACCGGCTGGGCTCAGGTCAACGGGCGAGACGAATTGCCGATTCCGGAGAAGGTGAAGCTGGATGCCGAATATCTACATGGGCAGTCGCTCTGGTTCGATATCCGGATACTGTGGCTGACTTTTGTGAAAGTGTTGCGGCGCGATGGGGTATCTCACTGATGAAGCTAACCGTCGTAGTGAAAACGGCAAGCGACAATGACCAGTTCAGTGTCGGTAGCCCGATAAACCACTCGGTTCGCTTCATCGATACGTCGGGACCAGTAGCCGGATAATTCGCCGCGGAGCGGTTCAGGCTTGCCGATCCCGGTGAAGGGGTCGCGCGCGGCGGCGGTAATCAACTGGTTTAGGCGCTTGAGTGTTTTTTTGTCCTGATTTTGCCAGTACAGGTAGGCGTCCCAAGCATCGGGCACGAAGCGTAGGGTGCGCATTGTCAATCAGTGGCAAGTAGTTGGCGGTCTTGCGCTTGTCCGGCCCTGTCTTGTGTAATCGCCCGGGCCAATGCAGCCGCATTCGCCCGGTTGCTTGTCAAGTGCAGGGTCTCCATGATGCTGTTGTAGCTGTCCAGCGACATCACTACGGCATCGCCTTCCGCATCTCGGCGACTGATGATGGTCACGTCAGCGTCTTGTACAACGTCATCCAGGACAGATTTGAGCGCATTGCGTGCATGGGAATAGGTAACGACTTTCATGTTTGCCTCTATTGTTCATTAAGTTGTACAACTATATGTGAGGCGTGTGATGAATGCAAGGTTGAACCTGTGACACTTCATCCCCCATGTGTTGTAGTAGTTTCTGCCGAATGGTATTCTATGTCGCATGAATACCTTGACCATAAAAATACCGCCGCAGTTAGAGGACGACATCATTCAGGCCAGTGCACAGGAGCATCTGAGCAAGTCTGAACTGGTGAGGCGTGCGCTGGAGGCGTATCTTAGGCAGCGCAAGTCAAGGACGCACTTTGTCTCGGCGCTTGATCAAGCGGGGGATTTGGTCGGCTGCTTTTCGGGTGGGCCGTCCGATTTGTCGACCAACCCGGCGCAACTGGCTTCGTTCGGGCGCAATTGACCCGTGAATTTGATCCTGGATACGGGGCTCTGGGTTGCGTTGCACTTCCGAGGCGATAATCATCACGAGGGGGCAACATCACTATTTGCCCATTACCCCGGCCCATTTTTGACTTGCGAAGCGGTCGTTGCAGAAACTTGTTACCTGCGCGCGCGGTGTTTGATCCTGCCAAGGCGCTGGCATTGATTGAAAGGCGCGTGATGCTTTTGAACATGTCGCTTGGTGATGAGGTTGCAGCGATTCGTGCCTTTTGTCAGCGTTATGACATTGTTCCCGCGTCGTTGACCGATGCCTTTCTGATTTGGCTGGCCGGCGGGATGGAGTTGCTAATTGCGGCACACTCCATGGCCGAAGACAGCGCGATAATTACCAACAACGCTCGGGAGTTTCTCCATGTGCCGGGTTTGGCGTTGGAAGAGTGGGCAGATTGAGTATTGATCCCCTGGAGGCGGTGAGCCGATGAGATTAAGTCACACGGAGCGCGAAATGCTACGACAGGCGGCGAAAGATTGTTTCGAACCGGATGCCGTGTTGCGGCTATTCGGCTCTCGCCTTGATGATGCTCGCAAAGGGGGGGATATCGATCTGCTGATCGAAACCCGAATGATCGATGCTGCACAGATCGCAAAGGCACACCATCGTTTCCTGTCGCGAGTCTATGCTCGCCTGGGTGAACAGAAGATTGATCTCTTGATCGACTATCCGTCACGTCAGCAATCGCTGCCCATCTATGAAGTTGCACGTTCGCAGGGGGTGATTTTATGACTGATGGGTCTGCCTCACGTTTGTTGGAGGCGTGGCATCAATGTGAACGGCATAGGCATCACTTGAAACACGCCCTGCAGGCGTTGGCGCCGTTCCTGCCTGTTACCCCTGCGTCAATAGCAAGCATGAACGATGAGACGGTTCAGGATTGGGACCAGTTCATACTGCGCTTTGCCAAACTGCAAGATGCCATGGGAACACGCTTGTATCCTTCGCTCCTTGATTACCTGCAAGAACCCTACGCGGATCGGCCGATGCTGGATAAACTGCACCGCCTGGAAAGTTTGTCTTACTTGAGCAGTATCGATGACTGGAACACCTTGCGTGTCATCAGAAATACGTTTGCTCATGACTATCCTCAGGATAATGCGTTGAAGGCGGCTTATCTGAACGAGGCGGTAGCTGCGGTTCCTCTGCTGGATGCTTTGCTGGCCAAGGTAATGCCCGTGGTGGTGAAGGTTCAATGATCCGACGTTTTATTTCTTTGCCAAGAAGGCACAAGCAGGCGATTTCTGTAGCGACTGACTTCGTCTTGCTGTTGCTCGCCTTTTGGTCGGCACTGGCGTTGCGCTTTGAAACCTGGAACCCGGCGCTAGCGCCATACGGTTGGCAGATGCTGGCAGCACCGCTGTTGGCGATTCCAATCTTCATCCGGCTTGGCTTGTACCGGGCGGTCATCCGCTTCATGGAAGACCGCGTGGTCATCGTGGTTGCCGGCGGGGTCACCCTGTCGGTGCTGCTGTTGGCGGCGGGTGTTGCGCTGACGCATACGCCGGGGTTGTCACGCGGTGTCCTGGCGATTTACTGGCTACTGGCGATTGTTTATGTAGGTGCGACACGATTCATCGTGCGCAGCTCTTTCCTGCGTAATGAGCGCCAGCAGGATTCACGCAAGCGCGTGGCTATTTATGGCGCTGGGCGCTCAGGGACGCAACTGCTTTATGCCTTGAGGGCCGGTCGGGACTATTTGCCGGTGGCATTTTTCGATGACAATCCAGCTCTTCAGCAGACCGAGC
The DNA here is from genome assembly GCA_043737935.1 of Propionivibrio sp. Lineage (GTDB taxonomy): Bacteria > Pseudomonadota > Gammaproteobacteria > Burkholderiales > Rhodocyclaceae > Propionivibrio. Next base: position 7,944 of record JAYSZS010000201.1, read on the forward strand.
TGGCCGGGCTGCGAGTGCATTCTCCCGATGTCTTGCCTGCGGTATTGGCTTCGAAAGAAGTTGATGAGGTACTGCTGGCTTTGCCTTCGGCAAGTCGCGCACGGCGAGTGGAAATAATCAATCGTCTTGAGGCGCTGCATTGCAAAGTCAAATTGGTACCGAGCATGTTGGAGCTGGTGAGCGGGAATCTCACCGCAGACGCAATTCGCGAAGTTGAAATTGAGGATCTGCTCGGTCGGAATACGGTAGTTCCCGATTCAGGCCTGCTGGGACAGTGCGTCACCGGCAAGGTGGTTCTGGTGTCGGGCGCTGGCGGGTCGATTGGCTCCGAACTCTGCCGCCAGATCGTTCGCTTGCAGCCGTCTCGTTTGGTGTTGATGGAGCTTTCCGAGTTTGCGTTGTATAGGGTCGATCAGGAGTTGGTGTCAATGTGCACGAAAATGAAGTTAAAGGTCGAGATCGTAACCTTGCTCGGATCAGTGATTCACCGGCAGCAGAATGAACGGATCATGAAGAGTTTTGGAGTGCAGACGGTGTATCACGCGGCGGCGTATAAACATGTTCCATTGGTTGAGCATAATCCTGTTGAAGGGGTGCGCAACAACGTGGTGGGCACCCGGCGAATGGCGGAAGCCGCCCAGGCGGCGGGCGTCGAGACCTTCCTGCTGATTTCTACCGACAAAGCCGTGCGACCTTCCAATGTGATGGGCGCGAGCAAGCGGCTCGCCGAGCTGGTTTTGCAGGGCTTGGCGCGGCAAGGCGGCATTACGCGGTTTTGTATGGTTCGCTTCGGCAATGTGCTGGGTTCGTCAGGCTCTGTGGTGCCGCTCTTCCGCAAGCAGATTGCAGCGGGCGGGCCGATTACCTTGACCCATTCCGAAATCACCCGTTATTTCATGACGATTCCCGAGGCGGCGCAACTGGTGATTCAGGCCGGATCGATGGCCTTGGGCGGCGAGGTTTTTGTTCTGGACATGGGGCAACCGGTCAAGATTGTCGACCTGGCGAGACGAATGGTTCACCTGAGCGGATTGACCTTGCAGGACGAAGATAATCCGGAGGGCGATATTGGTATTGAGATCGTTGGTCTTCGACCGGGCGAGAAACTCTACGAGGAATTGCTGATTGGCGATAATGTCGAGGGTACCTCGCATCCGCTGATCATGCGCGCCTACGAGTACGAATTGCCATGGTCCAGGCTAGAGGAGCAATTATGCCGGCTCGATGCGGCGTGCCAAACCTTTGAGTACGAGAAAGTGCTGGAGATGTTGGCGGCACTGGTACAGGAGTACACACCGGCCCGGCATGGCGATGATGAGTTGCTTTGGCGCTCTATGATTGAAGGCGATCGCCACGACGTTGTGGTGCATTGATTTTTTGGAAAACTGGTTAAATGAACGAAAACGAAATGATGCAGGAAGACGAGATCAGCTTGTTCGATCTGTGGGAGAAGCTGCGCGATGGCTGGCGTTACGTGGTGGGAGGTACGGTGCTTGGTCTGGCCGGGGCTGGTGCGGCACTGATGGTCCTGCCGCCGAAATATGAGGCGGTGGCGATTGTGCAGGTTGCTCAAGTTGGACAAGTCGGACAAGTCGGGACGCCGGGAGCACCCGGGCAGGCGGTCAGTGTACCGGTTGAGCCTGCTTCGCAAGCAGTCGAGCGCATGAAGACGTCGGCGTTTCAGTTAAAGGTGGCCGAGGCGACCGAAAATCAGCCGTGGGTTAAAGATCTGAGGTGGTCAACCTCCGCGACAAGTAAATATCTCTCGCTCCAGATCGTGAAGGCGAGTGCGCCACTGATTGAAATGAAGGCCAATGCTGCGACCCCCGAACTGGCAAGAAAGATTGCCGACGCGTCGATCAAGGAGTTGGCCAAGCGTGAAAGCGAGTTGGCCAAGCCGATGATCGACAAGATG
>JAYSZS010000202.1:0-9853 GCA_043737935.1 Propionivibrio sp.
AAGCCTGGCGAGTCGACTCATCCTTCTGGATTAATCATTAATCCGAACGGATCAATGAATCAGGCGCTTCGTCACGTCATCTTGAAACAATCATGTCTCATAATATTGGTGCTGGCTGCGCAGGTGTTTGAACTGTAAGTCAGCCAATTGGAGTCGATACATCCCTTTGGATTATTCGTTAATCCGAACGGATCAATGATTTAGTGGGAAAGTCACGTCATCGTTTAACAATCGTGTCGCAATATACTAATCTTGCCTGCGATAGTGATCGAACTTTGCTCAGTCAATGCCAGCACAAACCCGATGCTCAATTTTATTCGTGAGGAACGACCATGAAAATCCTTAAACTCTCTGCCGTGGCTTTGGCCATGGCGTGCGCTGCCGCTCCGGCAGCGGCAGCGGCTCCCGACACCTGGGACGGCACTGCCAACTATGGTGTTGGCGCTGAAACCGTAGGCCCCTTCAACACCTATGACTTTTCCTCGGGTGGCGTATTGCTGATCGACCAGATAGCCAATACGACGAGCGCTAACGGCTACTATCAGTCGTTTGTTTCCAACCATCTGCTGGATAGTATTTTAGTTGCCAATCCCCTGCTCAATTCCTCTTACGAGGTCACCGTTGTCGCCGATTTCACCAGCCAACTGGTGGCGGCAACCTTAAACAGCCAAACATTCCAGGTAACTGGCGGTAGCTTTTCGCTGTGGCTGGACACGACGCCCGACCGCAACTTCGCTACCGATAGCGGCTTCAGCAACGGCGTCAAAATCATGCAAGGCTCGGTCATCAGCGGCGGTGGCTCAACCTTTAATTTTCTCAATCAGCAGTTCGGTGGCGGTGGTCTGCAACTGAATATCCTCAGTTACGACACAAGCGTTTTCAACCCCAATACCATCGGTGGTGGCGAAAGCATCTTCTCGCTGCGCCTCGGCGCCAAGGTGGACCAGACCTTCCTCAACCCGATCACCAGTGTCCAGGGAGTTCAATACCTGCCCTTGACCGGCGACCTTAAGTACGCAGCCGACGGCAATTTAATTCTCACCCCGGTTCCCGAACCTGAACGTTACGCCATGCTGCTGGCGGGTCTGGGCTTGCTGGGTGCCGTGGCACTGCGTCGTATGCGCAGCTAATTCTCAACTCCGGTCGGAATATTTAAAGGCCAGTTGCTTGGCCGGCCTGTAATCTGACGAGCGACCGCCTGCTCAAAGTCCGTGATCGGCAAAGTTTGAGCAGGCATTCACTCCAGTGGAGTGACGCCTTCCGGGCCGTCCTGCTCTTGAGCCAGCACGGCCCAGACTGGTACGGGTGGGCCGTCGTTTCGAGCCGGTGCCAGCAGGCTGACGGCCGCTGAAGAAACGTACAGGTGGGCGATTCGTGCGGCCCGGTTACCTTGCCGTGGCACCTGCAACACATAGAATGCCGTCGGCCGGAAGCGCTTGCATCGTCGCCGACAGGCGCTGTTGTTCGTCTTACAGTTTGCGGTTGTGTTTTGCACGCACCAGCAGTTTGGGCCCACCGGGATGCGCGGCGGCCACTTCAAAGAGTTCGTAGAGGTCGGACTCGCGGTCGCTGGCCTGATGCGCCCGATCCGTCGGCCACGCCCTTCGGTCTGGCCAAGCGCAATCCAGTTGGCCGCCTGGTAATAGGTGCTTCGGGAGCGGGTACAGTCAACAAAAGTCTCCACCAGGGCCGGCATTATTCCATAGCGCGTCTGCCAGTCGGCACTCAAGCGCCTGAGCGCCAAGCCCAGGACGTGCGAGCGAGGTTGGGTATCTTGACGCTGGGCAAAATCAGAAACCGGCTATTGGCGACCACCCGCGATATCTCCACTTGGCGGGTGGGATCATCCCTGCCAATCCAGTGATCGCGCGGGGCCAGTCGCCACGCCGGGGCGCTGAAGCTGAGTCCGCCGATATAGCCGGCGGGGCAGGCGATCAGGTAACGAATCTGTGCGCCGCATAACGGCCCGACTCGGCAACTCATGTCCTTCGGCGGTCCGCCCGCCCCTTGCCAGCTCCTTGCCATCCCAGCCAGCCACATACCTCCCGCGATCAGGCCCTGCGCGTCAGCGTAAAATCACCTCCGACCCGCGAACGAATTCGCGCAAGGATTTCTTCAGAAAAATGTTGCCCCACAATCCCCATGAAAATAGTTTACTGACAACCTCGGCCTGTGTTCAGCTAAATTTGTGGGGCACGATCAGGCCCTGTGGGAGGGGTGACGTGGGGCCAAATTCGCCAAACCGGGTATTGCCGCTGTCGCTCTCGCCAGCGGTTTCCGGGTTGACTGATGGTTTTCTGAAACCGAGAACCGGGCTGGGCCTGACCTCTGAATATCAGTACCGATCCTGCAAGGCGGTGTTAAAAAAAGCCGGCAGGGTCGTTCAACCCTGCCGGCCGATGAGTGCAATCGAGCTTATCAGTAATAGTTGTTACGTCCGCTATTGCCCACGACTACGCAACTACGCTCAGAAGATGAAGTTGAGAGGCGCAGCGACGTCGCAAGTCCGATTTTTGAGCAGCACGAGGCTGCGGCTGACGGCACTGCCGGAAGCATCTGGATCAATGCCGATCATGGCGTCAGCCCCGGACGTCCTGCAGGTCACGAAACCGTCGCCGATCGGCGCTGTGCTGTTGATGCCCAGGGATTGCAAAAGCTGGGTCAGTAGGATGCGGTCCACACCCGGCTGGAAGTCGGTGATGGTATCGATTCCATCGCGCAGGCTGGTGAACACAAACTGGTCGGCGCCGTCGAGGCCGGTTAGCGTGTCAGCGCCGAAACCGCCGGTGATTACGTCGTCGCCGGCGGTTCCGGTCAGGTTGTCACGCCCGGCCGTTCCGCCGATCTGCTTGACCAGATTAAGGCCAATAACCACGGGATCGTGGTCGGATGAACGATAGACCGTGTTGCTGTAGTAATCCGGACCACAGGTCCCACAGGCCGGCTGCTTGAACTCGAGATTGTAGTCGATGATCGAGGGTTCATCGGCATTGATGCGCCAGTGTGCAGCACCGGTGATCTGGGCGCTGAGAGTGGGCGTGGCCAGCGCATGGTCGAGGTAGCCGGCTTCACCGTCGAAGACATAGGAATAGCCGAAGGCATCGAAACGGGCTACCTGATCGACATAGCCGTTGCCGGTAAAGTCGAGGATCGGGTCTTCCTTGCCGTAAGCGTTAAGGTCGCCGATGACGATGACGTCGTTGTCACCGACCGCTGCCGCGCGAGCCGTCGCAAACCCGCGCAAAGCCTGCGCCTGATCGGTGCGGAGGACGTTCCAGCAGCCCTGGCCGTCGCCCTGGTCGGCATTGACGTCGGCGGCGTCCGTCGGGCAACTGCCCTTGGACTTGAAGTGATTGACGATGACCGTGAACTTCTCGCCGTTGGCGGCAGCGAAGGTCTGCGCCAGCGGCGGGCGGTTGTGAATCGTATTGGTGTCGCTGATGGCGCCGCCGACCGGAGTCAGCTTGCCCGGCTTGTAGATCATCGCGACGCGGATGGCGTCGGTGCCGGTGCTGCCGCTAATGCTGCCTATGGCAGCATAGACATTGCTGCCATAGGCAGCATTCAAGGCGTTGACCAGATTCTGGACGGCGGTGCTGCCGTTGTTCTGGATTTCCATCAGGCCGACCACGTCGGCATTGAGCGCCTTGATCGCATTGACGATCTTGGCCTGCTGACGGTTGAACTCGGCAAGGTTATTGGCGCCGCGGCAGTTGGCGGCAGCACTGGCGCCGCCCAGCGTGCAGCCTTGGCCGCTCTGGTCATCGGCGGTCTGGCCATTAATGAAGGTGGTGAAGTAGTTGAGCACATTGAAGCTGCCGACGCGGACGTTGCCGCCGACCGCCGACGGAGCCGCCGTTCGCAGGTTGTCGCGGCTGAAGACAATCGGCTGCGTCGGGTGGATCTTGTAGTCGCTGATGCCGCCGTTGTTGTTGGTGGCCAAGCCGTAATCGATGACGCCGGTGATGTCGGGGATCGTATCGCCGGCACGCAGTGTGTTGTCGGCGCCGATGTACGGTGTCGGATTGGGATTCTGGGTCGAAATGCCGTCGTCAAGCAGGATGCGACGGCGGGCGTTTTCGTCGGCCATCGCCGCCGCTTCCGGCGTGCCGGCCTCGAAACGGTTGGTCGGTTTTTCGAGGCGACCGTCGGCGGCCAGCGTGACCTGACCGTAGCGGCCCTGGAAGAAGTTCTGCGACGCGGTCAGCGGTGTACCGATCGTCACCAGCATGCCTTCGTAGCGCTCGAGGTCGCCCTCGACGTGTTCGGGCAGGATGATCACCGTCGGTGCGATGGTCAGGCCGCTCGTCAGAACGGTCACGCTCGGGCCGGTAATCTGGGTTACCGGTCGGTAGTTAGCGGCCGCGCCGTTCGGCGCAAATTCGGCGACTGTGCCGGTGATACGCAGGTGATTGCCGACGGCGACAGTGGGCGCCGAACCGGTGAACACCTGAATGCCGTCGGAAGTCGCCGTATCGCCATCGCCGGTCTGGTCCTGGATGAAGAAGCCGTTGTTCGTCACCTTGGTAACGACACCCTGTGTCGTTACCGACTGGCCCAGCAGCGGACTGGTTGCGGCATTGCCCTGAATTTGTGGGATCGGAGTGATCACCGCCGCCGCACTGACCGTGACATTGACGGTGCAGGTGGCGCTCTGGACTTCGTTGTTGGCGAAACTGACCTGAACCGGATAGACGCCAACCGCCGTGTTGTCAGCCACCTGCAAGGCCACGCTGGCACTGCCGCCGTCGCTGGTCGCCGCGGTGACCGCGCCGAGACTGATTCCGGCAACCGCAGCAGACGTGATCGCCGCGCTATTGACGATACTGTCGGCATCGGTAGCCGAGAGCACGACGCTGCCGCTGATACCCTGGTTGAGCGTCAGGGTTGACGGGCAGAGGCTGACGATCGGCTGATTGACGACGCTAATCGGCGTGCCGGTAACCGCGATGTCATCGACGCCGACCCACTCGTCGTTGCCGACGGCGTTGGCTATGATGATGCGTACCTGTAACTGGGGCTGGTTGTCGGCGGCGGCCGGCAGCGTGACACTGACAAGCGTCGTCAGCGTTGCCAGGCTCGGGCCGCTGCTTGCATCGGCAACGAAAGCCGCCGCTACGTCGTGGAAGGGTCCGGTATTGCCGACCTGGAATTGCAGGGCGATCGGCTGAATGGCGTTGTCAACCGATCCGTCGAGGTCGCGCAGCAGGTAGGAGACATTGATATTCTGCTGTCCGCTGGTATTCAGGTGGATGACGATGTGCGGCGCATCGGCGGTTCCTGATCCACTGAGGGCAATGCTCGGATTGGCCAGATGGAACTCGGCGACGCCGCCGGTGGTGAAGGTGCTGGGAGATGTCTGGTTAGCCAGCACGTCGACGGTGATCGTGCCCTCGCCGAGTAGGGTCTGGGGATTCACGCCGGTCGCGGCGGTTATGTCGTCACCGCGATAACCGATGATGCCGGGCACGCCGCTCCAGTTGTCGTCCCCAGTGATCATGCCGATGTCTGACCAGTTCTGGGCGAAGGGCAACGTCTGATAGGTGGCATCGGCGAAGGCAGGGACGGTGGCAGCCATCAGGCTGGCGGCGATGATGCTGCGGGAGAAGCTGTGGCGTGTAGTGGTGCGTGTTTTCATGGTGTGGGGTCCTGTAGTTAGTGTCGGGGAGTCAAGGACTAAGGTCGTCGGCTTTACTGGTAACGTGCGGATGCAACCGAACCTGCGCAGAAAGAACAGGCGAACTGGGGGGAGATCCGGTGATTGATACTCCAGTCGTCCGGCTACGCTGTGCGAGTTGTGTGGCCGATCAGGAAAAATGGCTCCCGAAAGAGCCATTTCCTGTCTGGTCGGCCTGAACGAAAGCCCGCTTAGGCCGCCTTGGCCCGGCGACGGCTGACCGCACCAAGCAAACCAAGGCCGGCCAGCAGCAGGGCGTAGGTCTCGGGCTCGGGGATCGGCAGGTACACGATGGTACCTGCACCCTCCAGAACACCGCCGTTCAAATCTAGTTGAGAGTAAGCCAGGTAGGGAACATCCCATGATTGACCCGAGCCGCTACTGGCGATCATCGAGAACTTGGGGAAGGCGGTATCGTAGCTGTAGGAAACGCCAAGCAAGCTGCCGTTGAGAAAGGAAACTTCGGTCGTGGCCGCCTGTTGTGACAGGTTGTAGGTGGTGCCCAGGAAGGTGATGCTGAAGCTGTTCGCACCCAGATATTCCTGGCCGATGCTCGAAAGTGCGCTGTCATCAAAACTGAAGCTTCCGGAAAAGCTTTGGCCGTTGCTCGGGCCGCTGTCCAGGGTCCCGCTGAAGCTATAGGGCTGTAGCGCACCTTGCGCGGGGAGGGCGGCGATCAGCAGGGCGGCCAGCAGGGTGTTACGGAAAGTTTTTTTCATTTGGATATCTCCTGGTTCAAATCAGATGGGGTGGATTACAGGCCGAGGTCACGGCCGGGAACGATTTGTTTTGCGGTGAGGCCTTTCAGCGTGACCAGCGGACGGGCGGCGGCGGGGCCGTTGCCGTCCGGGTCGATCTGCAGGCTGGCGCCGCCGATCACATCAACGACCTTGATATAGCCATCGGCCACGGGCTCACAACTGGTCGCAACATCGCAGCCGACGCTGGCGAGCAAGACCTTGAGCTCGATGGTGTCCGCATACGGCGTGAAGTCGGTGATCACGTCGCCGGCGTCGCGCAGGCTGCCATAGACGAACTTGTCGCCGCCGGCACCGCCGGTCAGCGTGTCGGGGCCGGCGCCACCGGTGATGGTGTCGTCGCCAGCGGTGCCAATGAGCGTGTCACGACTGGCGGTCCCCAGCTTGGGCACGCCCGGAACAGCCACAGCTACGGCGGCATCGACCAGGCGACCATGCATGTCGAAGGCGTTTTCCAGACCATACATGTTGCTGGTGATCTCGTCGCCATCGGCGGCATTCGCACGCTGCAAGCCGCCATTCGCCTTGGGCGTGCTGATGAAGTCGGCCAGCGCCTGCTGGTAGGTGATGGTGAACAGGCTGTTCTCGAAAGCCACTGCATTTGCGGCAAAGGGATAGCCGTCGCCACCGTTGGCGGTGAAGTCGATGGTGGCAAAGCTAAACGTGCGTGCGGGGTTGATGATTATGGCGTTGTCAACCAGTACTGTCCCGTCGTCCAGCACAATGCGGCGGATGCGTTCGCCCGTGCCCAGCGCAGTACGTGCCGTCTTCGTCGTGTCGTAGGTGACTTTTATACCGGAGACCTGGGCAAAGCGGCCTTGTGCCACTCCTGTGGGAGTGGACGCCGCTACCGAATGTTCCAGCAGGTCCTTAAGCTGGGTAGCGTTCATGACGGGCGCGCGCTTGACCAGGTTGGTGAAAGGCAGCACGTTGAACGTGTCGCCCACCGAAACGTTCCCCGGACCCGCAATGTTGGTACGAATGCCGCCGCCGTTCTGGATGGCAACTTCGGCTTTGCCGGCGAAACGCATGGCGTCGGCCACCAGGTTGCCCAGTCCGGTGTCGGCATTGCGCACGCCGGCGATGTATTTCGGACACGGGGGGGGCGGCGTTGCGCCGGTACAGGCCACGTGCGTAGGGCCGTTGAGCTTGGTGGCAGTAGTACCGATGATTTGCGCATTGAGTACATTGATGTAGGTTTGCAGCGGCGCCACCACAGCGGCGTTGATGGTGGCGTCGCCAACTACGGCATCAGCGTCGAGTGGAACGAAAGGCGGTAGGGGATTTCCAGGAGGTTGAAAGCCTGCCGTATTTCCCGAAACGCGGATCATCTTGGTAGTGCCAACGCCAGTAACCAGGCCGGTGTTGTCGTCGATGGTCAGGTTGACTTCGCCGACATAGCGGTTGCCGAAGTGGCCGGTGACCACCGGGACTTGCTTGCCGGTGTTGTCGGTGGCGTAGACCGGGTGGGTATTGAAGGAAGGCGCGACTCCACCGCTGATCAGGCGATCGTTGGGGTCGAGGACATCCCGCATTAGCTCATGACCGCCGCCGGAGATAACCATGTCAACATTTTTCAGCGCGGGCACCAGCGTATTGATTTCGTTCTGCGCGTTCTGCAGATGGCTCATGACGATGACCACGGTGACGCCTTCGCTGTTGCGCAGGCGGTCGACTTCGGTCTGCACCAGCGGGATCATGTCGGCTAAGTTCTGGGCCTCGGTGTTGGCGGCGCTCCAGTTCTTCATGATGTTGGCGGGCGGCGAGGAGATTCCGGGCAGCAGGGGCGTGGTGGCACCGACGATGCCAACTTTTTTGCCAAGGGCGGTGGTGATGATCTTGGAAGGCGCCACCTTGCCGGCCGTTTCCAGCGCGGCCAGTTCGGGAGTGACGCTGAAGTCCAGGTTCACCGACAGGTAGGTATTTTTGCTGCCGTTGTTGTTGTCATGGGAAACCTCGGTGAAGCGGGCAGCGATGGGGCCGATGTTATCGAGGTCGAATTCGTGGTTGCCGAAGGTTGTGGCGTCAACGCCAATTTGGCGATTGGCCATGGCGTCATAGAAATCCTGGCCACCGTCAGGGTGCGCGGTGGCCAGATTTACGAAGCTGGCGTTCAGGCGCGGGCCGGGCAGGAAGGAGTCGCCGGCATTGAGGGTGATCACGGTGCCGGGAGCGGCGGCCTTGCGGTTGGCGACGACAGTAGCCAGGCGGTCGATGCCACCGTAGAAGGAAATGGCCTGGCTGGGGTCATTACGCAGATTGCCTTGGGCGGAGATCAGCCAGGATTCCTGGTCGCCGACGTGCAGTACCGTGAGGTTTTCGGCAACTGCTGTGCCGCTGAAAGCGAGTGTGATGGCGAGAGCTAAGGGCTTGAACGGGTTCTGCATGGGTTCTAACTCCAAAAAAATATCAAAATGGTCATCACTTTTCTGGCACAAGCCGCAAAACGAGCATGTACCAGCCAGGGGTCAGGGTTGCTCAGCGATTGCGGCGGCGGGCGATAAAACCCATCATTCCAAGGCTGGCGAGACACATGACAGAGTAATCTGGCTCCGGGACGGTGGTGCCGGCGTTTGTGGTGGTAAAAGGTGTTGCCGGGATGGAAATCCATTGGTTCAGGCTGTCTGAGCTGGCGGCAAGTGAGGCGCCGGTGGCAACGATCAGGACAACGAGCAAGAGCTTGCGCATGGATTTCATCTCAATGATTGCTGAACTGGCACCTCCCGGCGATAAGCCGAAAACGCATGAATGATATTAGGGTCGCGATGTGACACTTGCTACCGTGCGTTCGACTGAATGTATGATCCGATCGGACTAATTTATTGGTTCGATTCGGATTTGATGCAGCCAACATCTATTCTCGCCATACCCTTTTACCGTCGAGCATCCTGCACCTCGTTGATTTCGGGTTAAGCGGCAAGTGCTTCATCATTTCTGTCCATGGTGAAATCCTCGGCCTGATTTCGGCACAGTTGGTCCAGGATGCAGAGGCTGTCCGTCGTTGGCCGTCCCCGAACACGAGTCCTGGGGCCATACTTCTGGCTTGTCTCGGCATCGTTGGTACTTTCCCCCGCCGCTGTCGTGACCACCACGAATCCAGGTGGCGCACGCAACCCCGGCTCCATCTACGCCCGAAGCGGCATTCGAAGGCGACGGAAACATAACCTGTGGCGAGGACTGCACGGTGCAGCCATTGGGCAAAAGCCTGTTCATCATGACCCTGACCGGCGCCCAGCTATAAAGAGTTCTTGAACGGCAATTCGCCGGTTGAGGCACCTAGGGAAACACTGAATAAGTAGCAAAAGAAGTGACCGATCTTTAAGTCATGTCATCAAAGAAATGGGATCGATCACGGGGGTTAAGACGATGAAGCAGATGACGTTTGCGAGTGCAAGAGGATTCGAGAAGCCTCATCGCG
>JAYSZS010000203.1:0-9849 GCA_043737935.1 Propionivibrio sp.
ATATTGGCGGCAATGCGCATGCGCAACGCATTAAGCTTGATGAAACCGCCGGCGTCCTTCTGTTCATAGGCGCCGGCATCGTCCTCAAAGCTTGCAATAGTGGAATCGAACAGTGAATCGGTCTTCGAATCGCGACCGGTAATAATGACGTTACCCTTGTAGAGCTTTAGCCGGACCCATCCATTGACTGTTTGTTGCGTGGTGTCAATCAGCGTCTGCAAGGCGCGACGTTCTGGACTCCACCAGTAGCCGTTGTAGATCAGGCTGGCATAACGCGGCATCAGATCATCCTTGAGATGGGCGACTTCGCGATCCAGGGTGATCGACTCGATGGCACGGTGCGCACGCAGCAGAATGGTACCGCCGGGGGTCTCATAACAGCCACGTGACTTCATTCCGACGTAGCGGTTCTCGACGAGATCGATACGACCCACACCATGCTTGCCACCCAACTGATTGAGCAGGCCAAGCAATTGATCCGCTGGCAGGCGCTTGCCGTTGATGGCGACCAGGTCGCCTTTCTCGAATTCGAGGTCAACATATTCAGCGGCATCGGGAGCGGCTTCCGGCGACACGGTCCAGCGCCACATCGACTCTTCGGCCTCGGCTGACGGCTCTTCCAGATGACGCCCTTCGTAACTGATATGCAGGAGGTTGGCATCCATTGAGTAGGGCGAGCCTCCCTCCTTGTGCTTCATCTCGACCGGTATGCCGTGCTGCTCGGCATAGGCCAGCAGTTTCTCGCGCGAGAGCAGATCCCACTCGCGCCACGGTGCAATGATCTTGATGTTCGGCTTGAGCGCATAGGCACCGAGTTCAAAGCGCACCTGATCGTTGCCCTTGCCGGTCGCTCCGTGCACCACTGCATCTGAGTCGGTGAGGTTGACTATGTCGATCATCCGTTTGGCGATCAGCGGTCGCGCAATCGAGGTGCCGAGCAGATATTCACCCTCATAAACCGCATTGGCACGGAACATCGGGAATACGTAATCGCGCACGAATTCTTCACGCAGATCTTCAATGTAGATATTCTCGGGCTTGATGCCGAATTTGATCGCCTTCGGGCGCGCTGCTTCCAGTTCATCCCCCTGCCCCAGATCCGCCGTAAAGGTTACGACTTCGCAGTGATAGGTATCCTGCAGCCACTTGAGAATAACCGAGGTATCCAGACCGCCGGAATACGCCAGAACTGCTTTCTTGATTTCACTCATTGTTCGACTTCCAGTAAGGAGTAAGGAGAGAAGGTTAAGGAGTGGGCGCCGGGTAGCTCCTCACTCCTCACTCTTTTATCCTCACGGCTGCACACGACCAAGGACCAAGTATTCCATCAGCGCTTTTTGTACATGCAGACGATTCTCGGCCTCGTCCCAGACAACGCTCTGTGCACCGTCGAAAACCTCTGCCGAAACCTCTTCGCCCCGATGCGCCGGCAGGCAGTGCAGGAAAAGCGCATGCGGAAGGGCAACTTGCATCATCTCGCTGTCCACCTGCCAATCGGCAAAATCGCGCAGTCGTTCTGCATTCTCGGCTTCAAAGCCCATCGAGGTCCACACATCGGTGGTCACGATGTCGGCATCCTTTGCCGCCGCCATCGGATCGGCAAACTGCTTGAAGTGGCCGGTACCGTAAAGGCCAGCGCGCTCGGCTTCAACCTCGTACCCAGGCGGCGTCGAGACATGGACGTTAAAATCCAGCACTTCGGCCGCCTGCAGCCAGGTATTGCAGACATTGTTTGAATCACCGATCCAGGCTACCTTCTTGCCCTGAATTGGACCGCGCTGTTCGATATAAGTGTAAATATCGGCCATGATCTGGCACGGGTGGTACTCGTTGGTCAGACCGTTGATCACTGGCACGCGGGAGTGCGCCGCCAGACGTTCGACAATTTCCTGCTCGTAGGTGCGAATCATGATCAGGTCGCTCATGCGCGAAATCACTTGCGCGGCATCCTCGACCGGCTCGCCGCGACCGAGCTGTGAATCGCGTGTATTTAGGTAAATTGCGGCGCCGCCCAGCTGTTGCATGCCGGCCTCGAAGGAAAGGCGAGTACGGGTGCTGGCCTTCTCGAAAATCATCACCAGGGTTCGATCACTGAGCGGCCAGTGACGCTTGTAGGACTTGAATTGCGCCTTGATCCAGCGTGTACGCTCGAACAGGTATTCGAATTCCTCGCGCGTGAAGTCCTTGAACTGCAGGAAATGTTTTACGCCGGGCTTGGCTCGTGTCATGGCAGCTCTCGTTCAGGCCGCGAGAAAATCACGGATCAATCCCGAAAGCCGCACGACAAGCTCGCGCCCTTCGTCAGCACTGAAGGTCAGCGGTGGCAACAGACGCACCACCTTGTCGGCGGTCACATTGATCAGCAAACCTGCCGTCAGGCCGCGGGTTATCAGTTCGGCACATGGGCGATCCAGCTCGATTCCGATCATCAAGCCCTGACCGCGGATGTCGACAATACCGGTAACGCTTTTCAGCGTCTGCGCCAGACCTTCCCGAATCGAGCGCCCGACAGACACCGCGCTGGCAATCAACTGGTCTCTTTCGATCACTTCGATGGTGGTCAGGGCTGCCGTAGTTGCCAACGGGTTACCGCCAAAGGTCGAACCATGATTGCCCGGTTTGAAAAGGCCGGCCGCCTTGCCGGCAGCAAGGCAGGCGCCGATGGGAACACCGCTGCCCAGGCCCTTGGCGAGGGTCACCACATCCGGGTGGATACCGGCATGCTGGAAGCCGAACCAGGTACCGGTTCGACCCATGCCGCATTGCACCTCGTCACAAACCAGCAGCCAATCTTTTTCGTCGCAAAGCTGGCGCAGCCCACGCTGAAAATCGGTATCGGCAATATGGATTCCGCCTTCACCCTGAACGATTTCGAGCATGACGGCAACCACATTTTTGTTATGTTCGGCAATCGCACGAATGGCCTCCAGATCGTTGTACGGTACCCGCACAAAGCCTGAAACGAGTGGCTCAAAACCGGCTTGCGCCTTGCGGTTGCCGGTGGCCGAAAGGGTCGCCAGGGTGCGCCCATGAAAAGCCTTTTCCATGACGATGATGGCCGGATTGTCAATACCTTGCTGGTGACCATAGAAACGCGACAGTTTGATCGCCGCTTCGTTGGCTTCACAACCCGAGTTGCAGAAAAAAACCTCGTCCATGCCGGCCAGATCGGCCAGCTTGTTGGCCAAGTGCTCCTGCTGTGGCATACGGTAAAGATTCGAGGTATGTAGCAGGCGTCCGGCCTGCGCAGCAATGGCAGCCACCAGATCAGGGTGATTGTGGCCGAGGGTGGATACGGCAATCCCCGACAACGCATCGAGATAAGTTTTTCCCTCGCTGTCGGTTACCCAACTTCCGTCACCATGAC
This sequence comes from Propionivibrio sp., assembly GCA_043737935.1. Classification (GTDB taxonomy): domain Bacteria; phylum Pseudomonadota; class Gammaproteobacteria; order Burkholderiales; family Rhodocyclaceae; genus Propionivibrio. Next base: position 3,368 of record JAYSZS010000203.1, read on the forward strand.
TAAAGGCGACCGGCAAGCGGGCATAGGTGTTCATTAAGTGAGACATATACCACCCCTTGATGAGGCTATGAAACTCAAACGGCGGCCCACGCCGCCGGAAAATCCACGCATCCGTAGCCAATGGGTACTTGCCGGCAAACGCTTGAAACCCATGCCTGCCGATGGAGCGAGGGGTAGAATTCTAAGTGAAAACCGGTGGCTTGTATATAAAATCAGAAAGCGAACGCAATACAAGCAGCACGCTGCAATGCGGCATAGGCATTGTTTTTTCGGTCAGAAGGGTGGCGTCGGCAAAACCACGACGACGCCCAACCTCGCCGCCGCCATTGTTCATTACGGTGGCCATCCCTTGGTGCTTGACCTCGGTCCCCAGTGCCACCTTGCCGTCATCTTCGGATCTCCTCCAAGGGATCCGGGGCACAACCTCTTTGGTTTTTATCAGGGCATCCGTGCGCTTGATGAACTGGCTTTCCCTTTGGAGGGCATTGGCAGGCTGGCTCCCTCGCACCAGCAATTGATCAAGGTTGACACAATTTTCGGCACAGGTCCAGCCATTCTGAATAAATTGCGACCCGGCCTTGATGGCATGAATGAATCGATTCAGGTATTGTGGCACAGAACAAGTCTTCTTTAGCGCAACCAGCGGATACCGATATTCCAAGGCTAGATTGAAGTAGGCCCGCAGATCAGATCAACAACATCTTCATAGGTCACCGGGCCGGTGCGCGGCGCCTGAATGACAGAACGCCTGGCTTCGAGAATTTCACAGCCGAGATAAATCTGGCGCAACTTGCGCTCAGCATCTGGTTCATCCTTGCCGAAGATCAAAAGATTGTCGACAACGGCTCCACTCCGAGTCCGGATACGGAAACCATATTTTGCTGTAGGCGACAGTTGCATAAATTACTTCTATATCAAAGAGATGTAACAACTATATGCAGTAAATTATCTGAATGCAAGCCAAGTAACTAATTTTTTCGTATACCTATTTTTTTAAACGCATGATTTGCATACGATCTGGAATCAGGCACCGTCGATGAAGACAGCTTTCTGCTAAAATTCATACTCTGAAATGGCCCGCAGGGCTTCAACCGAAACAATTTGAGGCTGACCCTGCCAATATATGCGAATCTCGTCCAACACTCCCTTCGTCATTGTCGGCCTGACCCGTGATGGCAAAAGATTCCGTCCCAGCGACTGGGCGGAAAGGCTTTGTGGCGTTCTGTCTGCGTTTGGTGCCGAGAAGAAGATGAAGTACTCGCGTTATGTCAGTCCCGGAAACTACTCCGACGAGAAAGCTGTTTTTGTCGACGGCCAACTCTACGAGATTGAACCAATGGCTTATCGTTTTGTACTTAATTTTGCGCAGGACAATGATTTGCAGCTTATCGAGGGCTCCTGCCCAATCAATGGCAAGGGCAGCCTGATTTAAGCAAACCCTTTGCAGCCGCTCCGGTTATCGGGTGCGTCACAATGAAAAACGGCGCCGTGAGACGCCGTCATTCATATCAGAAAATAAAAGACACCGGTCAGGCCAACAGCACCTTGATCTGGGCCGAGAGACGTTCTTTGTGCCGCGAGGCCTTGTTTTTGTGAATGATTTTCTTGTCGGCGATGCGATCAATAACCGAAACCGATTGCTGATAAATGCTTTGAGCCGCCGCCTTGTCACCTGCGACAATCGCCTTTTGTACACGCTTTACCGCAGTACGCAGAGTGGAGCGCAGGCTGACGTTGTGGGCGCGTTGCTTGACGGCTTGGCGGGCGCGTTTGCGGGCTTGTGCGCTATTGGCCATGAATATTGATCCCTATTAAACTGATGGATTGATCGAAAGCTCAATATCTTACAGAGTTGAAATGGTCAACGCAACCGCATTTTTCGAAACGCATTTTTCAAACCCTGCTGCTATCTGCTTACGATCCGGTTTTCCCTCCTGTCACTAAGAGGCTATTATAGTGGCTTTCGCCTGAAGCCAGTCAATAACTGATGAATCTGCTCAAAGCACTCGCCACAGTCAGCGGCATGACATTTCTCTCGCGAATTCTTGGTTTCGTACGTGATTTCGTTATCGCCCGAATCTTCGGCGCCGGGATGGTGACTGACGCCTTCTTTGTTGCTTTCAAGCTGCCGAATCTCTTGCGCCGTCTGTTTGCGGAAGGTGCTTTTGCGCAGGCCTTCGTTCCGATTTTCGGCGAATACATGAATAAAGATAAAGGTGACTCAACAAAAGCCAAACACCTTGTTGATCACGTTGCCACTCTGCTCTTTCTCATTGTGCTCGTCGTCACCCTGATCGGCATGGCAGCAGCACCGCTTCTTGTCTACATCTCTGCACCTGGATTTGCCGCCGATAGCAGCAAGTTCGCGCTAACTGTCGAACTAACGCGCATTACCTTTCCCTATATTCTTTTCATGTCGCTGGTTGCGCTCTCTGGCGGCGTACTAAACACTTGGAGCCGGTTTTCCGTACCCGCGTTTACACCGGTGCTGCTCAATCTCTCCTTTATCGGAATGGCGCTGTTGGCTGCCCCATACTTTGTCCAACCGGTCATGGCACTGGGCTGGGCTGTGTTAATCGGCGGGGTCTTGCAACTCGCTTTCCAGTTGCCCAGCCTGCATCGGATCGGCATGTTGCCGCGCTTTGCACTCGACTGGAAAGACCCTGGGGTACGTCGCATACTGAGGCTGATGGGGCCCGCCGTTCTGGGTGTCTCGGTGGCACAGGTCAGCCTGCTGATCAATACCATCTTCGCCTCTTTCCTCGACACCGGCAGTGTCTCCTGGCTTTACTATGCCGATCGTCTGATGGAATTCCCCGCGGGCATGCTTGGCGCCACCCTGGGCACCATTCTCCTGCCTTCGTTGTCCAGATACCATGCCGGCGAAAAATTTGACGACTACTCCAGGCTGCTCGACTGGGGCTTGCGCGTGACCCTGCTGCTCGCTGCACCCTCTGCACTGGCGCTTGCGATCATCGCTGTGCCGCTGATTTCGACCCTCTTTCATCACGGTGCTTTCACCGCCGATGACGTATTCATGACACGCGATGCCCTGGTTGCCTACAGCGTCGGACTGCTTGGACTGATTCTGGTGAAAGTGCTGGCACCGGGCTTTTACGCACGACAGAATGTGCGCACACCGGTCAAAATTGCACTTTTTACCCTATTCGTCACGCAAGTGCTCAACTTTGCCTTGATTGGCTGGCTCAAGCATGCGGGTCTGGCCCTATCCATCGGGCTGGCAGCGTGCCTGAATGCCGCATTGCTTTATCGCGGCTTGCGCCGGCACGGAATTTACTCGCCACAGCCCGGCTGGCCAATTTTCTACGCCAAACTCGCTGTCGCCATGATGGTCATGGGTGCAACGCTATGGATTACTAGCGGTGTTACAGCCGACTGGTTACGCTGGGGCCTGACGGAACGTCTGCTGCGGCTTACGGTCATCGTTTTATTGGGTGCAGCCATCTATTTCGCTACACTGTGGGTGACAGGTTTCCGTTTACGCGATTTCAAACGTCGGGCGGCTGAATGACTACTTTGGAGGAACAGGAATGAAACTGATCAGCAGCAGCTTAAAGGACGGGCAATCAATTCCGGGTGACTTTGCCTTTTGCATTCCCGATCCGGCTCATCATGTGTGTCTTGGCAAGAATCTCAACCCGCAATTGCAATGGAGTGACGTCCCTGCGGCAACGAAGTCGTTCGCCCTCATCTGTCACGATCCGGATGTTCCCAGCCGGGGTGACGATGTAAACCAGGAAGACCGCAGTGTTCCGGCATCACTGCCGCGTGTCGACTTTTTCCACTGGGTGCTGCTTGATTTACCCGCCGGTCTGCGCGAGATCAAACAGGGGGAATTCTCTAAAGAAGTGACTCCTCGAGGCAAACCGGGTCCAGCGGCACCGCACGGTTCGCGACAGGGGATCAACGACTATACGGACTGGTTTGCCGGCGATAACGACATGCGAGGTGATTACTATGGCTACGACGGACCCTGTCCGCCATGGAACGACGAGATTGTCCACCGCTATGTTTTTACGATTTTCTCTCTCGATGTGGCTGAGTTGAAGGTCGGTACGAAACTCACCGGCCAGTCTGTCCGCGAAGCGATGCAGGGGCACATACTGGCACAGGCGATTCTGACCGGCATCTACTCGCTCAATCCATCGCTCCACCCCTAGCCGAGGAATTCGAACACTACTGCCGGGTCGGTGCTGTTCCGGCCAATCGAGTAGGGGACGGAGTTACCCCCGTCTCCCTCTCACACCACCGCAGGTGCGGTTCCACCTACGGCGGTTCATTGAACCGGCTGGAAGCGTCGCTGAGTAACCAGCAACGAAACCAACACCAGTGCATCAAAATAACGTTTTGGATAGGCCGCGTTCATGGGGCTCGCACCCCGGCTGAACTCGGGATGTTTGAGATCCTTGAATTTCTTCGGGGGATAGTAACAGGGGTGAGCGCGGTTATTAAACTTTGATAAACGAGACGCTTTAATCTTCTATTCGGCATGCCGACATGGAAGAAACGCTACGTAGGTCATTCGTCGTGAAGAACTGAAGGCAAGTGCAGCGTTATGAGCAAAATGCACAATCCGCCGCACCCGGCGTCACCTTGTGAGAGGGCGTACTGCCCGCGCTGAAGCTGTCCGTGACCGACGCCACCATAAAGCTCGGCGTCAACCGTACCGCCCTCTCCCCGATAACGGGGCTGCGCCTGGAAGGCTGGCCAGGATTGGAGAACGGGGGCCGTGCTGATGCGTGGATTGCACAGCAGGCACACTACAAGCTTTGGCAAGTACGAGAGTCAGGGTACCAAAGCATATTCCTTGATGTGTGTTGCTTCGGATTGATGAAACCGGTTTACACAGTGCTTAAATGAGCGGAAATCCAGCACAAAATAAAAAGGCTCACATCGCTGCAAACCTTGGTATTACTGGTGCCACTGGTCGGAATCGAACTGACGACCTTCGCATTACGAATGCGCTGCTCTACCAACTGAGCTACAGCGGCGTTGCAAACCTGCAGGAAAGTGTAGGGGAAATATTTTAACAGTGCCCGCTGATATTTTGAAAACTTATTTGAGCAGCCCCGCTTACAACGATGAAACTCACAGATAGCGAAAGTTCGAATGTCCATGCGTTTTGTGCAGGTCGGCTTTTATTTCCTTAGCGCAAACCAGCGCAAGGTTCTGCACTACTTGGGCTCGTAACCCGGCAAGGGACTAATCCAGCCGCGCCAGTGTCGACTTAGCGAGCGGCGGGTTTTTGGCGAAGTATTTGCGAATGCCCGAGATGATGGCCTCGGCCATCTTGTCCTGATAGGATTCGTCGTTGAGACGCCTTTCCTCTTCGGGGTTCGAGATGAAGGCCGTTTCGATCAGGATGGAGGGAATATCCGGCGCCTTGAGCACGGCGAAGCCGGCCTGTTCGACGCTTGCCTTGTGCAGGCGGTTAATGCCACCGATCTCGCCGAGAACGGCCTTGCCCAGTTTGAGGCTGTCGCTGATGGTTGCCGTTTGCGACAGGTCGAGCAGGGTGCGTGCCAGCATCGGATCCTTGACATCGATGTTGACACCGCCGACCAGATCGGCGGCGTTTTCCTTTTGCGCCAGATAGCGTGCGGCCGAACTCGACGCACCGCTTTCGGACAAAACGTAGACCGATGAGCCGTTGGCATCGGGTCGCGAAAAGGCGTCGGCGTGAATCGAGACGAACAGATCGGACTGGATGCGCCGCGCTTTCTGGACGCGCATGTGCAGCGGCACGAAAAAGTCGGTGTCACGGGTGAGCACCGCGCGCATATTGGGCTCGGCATCGATCTTTGCTTTCAGGCGTTTGGCGACGGCCAGCGTCACGTGCTTTTCATAACTGCCGCCGCGACCCACCGCACCGGGGTCTTCACCGCCATGGCCGGGGTCGAGCGTGATGGTCACCAGACGATCAACGACCGGTTTGCCCTGCCGGCGCCGCTCGGTCTTGATCTCGGCGTTCTGCTGCGGCCTCTTATCGACCGGGAACTCCGTATTGCCGATCAGGGTTTCATGTTTCTCAAGCAACTGGAGCAAGGGATCCGGAGGCTCCAGCGGGTAGACGTCGAGCACCAGACGGTGGCCGTATTCGCCCACCGGCGGCAACACGAAGACCTGCGGCTTGACTTCGTTCTTGAGTTCCATCACCAGACGCACGACGCCCGGTTTGAAGCGACCGGCACGCAGCAACTTGATGTTCGGATCGTCAGGCGCAATCTTGTTGGCCAAACCTTCCAGTACGCTGTTGAACTCGATGCCTTCGAGATCGACGACCAGTCGATCCGGGTTCCTGACCATAAAGTGCGTGAATTTCAAGGGCGAATTGTGTTCGATCGCCACCCGCGTGTAGTCGGCGGCGGGCCAGACGCGAACGGCGAGAATGCCTGGATTGCGCTCCGTTGCGGCACGCCCGACCGTGCTGACCGACAGGAGCAGGGTCGCCCCGGCAAACT
>JAYSZS010000204.1:0-9838 GCA_043737935.1 Propionivibrio sp.
CGGAAATCCTTGGGTAAACGTACGGCCTGGCTATTCCCGGACTGAAAGATGCGAGCAATGGTCATTACGTGCTCCTGAAGAGGGTATACGAGAAGTATATACGCTTATCCGCTTAAGTGATCAGATGAATTACGCTTCGACTGGCAGCTGGTCGGTCTTGATGGATCGAAGCGAAAACGCAGTTTAAGTTAAGGCTGACCTTTCTCATCAGGCCGCTTTGAATTGCACTCTCGTGACATCCTGTAGGTCAAGTTTTTGTTTGGCCTGCCATAAATCATGACTGTCCTGCATTGCCAACCAACTCTCGGGAGACCGACCGAGCGCTTTGGAAAGACGAATAGCCATTTCGGGGCTGATGCCACTGGAACCCTTGAGAATGCGATTCAAAGTGGACGGTGCCACGTTTAGCTTGGAGGAAAGTTCACGGCAACTGAGTGCGTTGGGTGTCAGGTAAACTTCTTGAATGAATTCACCGGGGTGCGGGGGCTTGTACATAGTCATTAGAGATAATCCTCATAATCAAGAACATGGGTATTCCCATCCTTGAACTCAAAAGTCAGCCGCCAGTTTTCATTAACCCATATTGACCAACGAACGGGACTAAAACCTTTCAGCGGGTGAAGTCGAAAACCGGGGATGTCAAAATCATCAAGTGCATGTGCTGAATCCAGAGCAGCCAACTGCATTCGAAGTCGTGTGGCGTGTGCTGGCTGAATTCCTGCCAGGCTACCGGAGTCGTAGAACTTCCGCAGACCTTTGTACCGAAAGGAAGTAATCATTCCGGTACTATAGCGTGTTGCGCGTAACGCAACAAGGTTTTGCATACGACCGGGTCAAGGCCTATAGACTGCTATTTCAGTGAGTACTCAGCTACCACAGGGCGGGTCTGGCCGCCTCTTAAAACTCCAGTGGATCAACCTCCAGATGCCAGCGTAGCCGTGAGGGCGCCTTGATGGCGTCCAGCGCGCTTCCCCACTCGCCGAGGAAAGCCTGCAAGGCGCGCCGCGACGGCGACTCGATGAGCAACTGGGCGCGCTCGAAATTGGCGCGCCGTGCCAGGCGCATCGGTACCGGGTCGTAGAGCATCACGTCGCCATGCACTCCAGCTTGCGGCCAGGCGCGCGCCGTGGCCAGGAAAGCCAGCGCCTCGGCCATCCTGGGCGACTCGGCGCGCAGCATGGCCTGGAAGGTGTAGGGCGGAAAGCCGGCCTGCTCGCGTTCCCTGAGCTGTTCGTTGGCGAAGGCCGGGTAGTCGTGACGAACCAGCGCGGCGTACAGCGGGTGCTCGGGAAACTGCGTCTGGATCAGTACTTCACCCGGCAACTCGGCGCGCCCGGCGCGACCGGCGACCTGCATCAACTGGGCAAACAGCCGTTCGGGCGCGCGCCAGTCGGCGGCGAACAGCGCGGCATCGGCACCGAGCGCGCCGACCAGCGTCAGCTTCGGGAAGTCGTGTCCCTTGGCCAGCATCTGCGTGCCGACCAGGATGTCGGCGTCGCCACCGTGAATCCGCTCGACGAGCACCTCCCACTGCTTGCGGCTTTTCGCCGAATCGCGATCAACGCGCAGGATGCGCGCCTGCGGGAAACGCAGGGCGAGCACTTCTTCCAGGCGCTGGGTGCCGCGTCCGAAGGGCTGGATGTCCTGATTGCCGCAGGTCGGGCAGGCTTTCGGGACGCGGCTTTCAAAGCCGCAGTGGTGGCAGCGCAGTCGCGCATCGGTTAGATGCAGGACGAGATTGGCGGCGCAGCGCGTGCAGTGCGAGATCCAGCCGCAGCAGGGGCAGGCAAGTACCGGTGCATAGCCGCGCCGATTGAGAAAGACCAGACTCTGCTCGCCACGTGCCAGGCGTTTTTCAATGGCCAGCAACAGCGCACCGGACAATCCGTCGTGCAGCTTCTCCCGCCGCGTGTCGATGCGCTGGACCAGCGGCAGACGGGCATTTGCGACGGCGCGCTCATGCAGCGTGAGCAGGGTGTAGCGGGCCGGGGTGCGCGGGTCGGCGGCATTCGCCCAGCTCTCCAGTGAAGGCGTGGCCGAACCGAGAACGATGGCGACGCCGCGTTCGCGGGCGCGGAAGACGGCGACATCGCGCGCCGAGTAGCGCAACCCGTCCTGCTGTTTGAACGAGGCGTCGTGTTCTTCATCGACGACGATCAGGCCGAGATCGGGCATCGGGGTGAACACGGCCAGGCGCGTGCCGAGCACGATGCGGGCACTACCGTCCAGCGCCGCGCGCCAGTTGCGTGTGCGCGCCGTCTCGGAAAGCTCGCTGTGCAGGCTGACCAGCCCGGCATTCGGGAAGCGGGCCGCAACGCGCGCTTCGAGTTGCGGCGTCAGGTTGATTTCGGGAACCAGCAGCAGCACCTGCCGACCGGCGGCCAGTGTGCGTTCGACCAAGCGCAGATAGACCTCGGTCTTGCCACTGCCGGTGACGCCGTGCAGCAGGTAGGCCTTGAAGCCGTTACCGGCGTCGGCCATCGTCGCCAGCGCGGTTTGTTGTTCACCCGTCAGTTCGGGGGGCGCGTGCGGCGGCGGCAGTTTCGCCACCCGGCGCTGGCTGCGCGCCACTGGCGGGTCGATACGGCGCAGGCCGACCGGCAGTGTCGATAGCATGACTTCACCGAGCGGTGCCTGATAATAGGCGGCGCAGAATTCGCTCAGTCGGAACCACTCGGGCGGCAGGGCCGGGAGGTCGCGCAAAACGGCTTCGATCGATTTGAGCTGAGCGAGCGGAAAGTCGCTGGCAGCGGGCAGATCGACCAGGATGCCGATCCGCGAACGTACGCCGAAGGGAACGCGAACCCGGCGCCCTATATCGCACGACGATAATGGTTCGCCATCGGGAACGCGATAGTCAAAAAAACGGTGCAGCGGAACATCGAGTGCCACGCGGGCGATCTGCATGCTGAGCTGTCTATGCGCTTCGATCAATCTTGACCAAACCTTGAGCCCAGAAAGCTTAAGTTAGCCAACGAAGTTCGTGTTAATTCTGTGAGTATTGTGTAACACATTAAATTTTCGGATCATTCGGAGTTGTTCACATTTTCTGTGGATAAGTCTGTGGGTTATCCATCCAATAAAGCCCGAAACACTCTGCCGGCAAGGCGCCGAGGTACAGTGCCAAAAAAAAAGGCTGTTTTTTTACTGTTAATAAACAATGGCTTGCGATAAGTCACTGATTTTCAAAGGGACTTGAGATGAACAGGGGAAGCCACCCGCATTTCTGTGCATAAGTCAACACGAATGTTGGAAATAGTTTATATACTTTTATGCAGAATCTTGCTGTAGTTGTGCACCGTTTCAACGAGCGCTGTCACATGCTCAGGCGAGGTGAATTGCGAGATTCCGTGCCCGAGGTTGAAGATGTGGCCGCTATTGCTGCCGCCCTGGCGATGATAGCTGTCGAGGACTTTTTTTGCTTCGGCGGCAATCCGTTCGGGTGAAGCGAAGAGCACACAGGGGTCGAGATTGCCCTGCAGGGCGACTTGCTCGCCGACACGCCGGCGCGCATCGCCGATGTCGATGGTCCAGTCGAGGCCGATGGCGTCGCAGCCGATAGCGGCGATCGCTTCCAGCCACAGTCCGCCCCCCTTGGTAAAGACGATCGAGGGAATGCGTTCGCCGTCTTTTTCCTTGATTAGGCCGGCGACGATGCGTTGCATGTACTGTAGCGAAAACTCAGGATAAGCCGCTGCCGATAGGCCACCGCCCCACGAGTCGAAAATCATCACGGCCTGCGCGCCGGACTCGATCTGGGCATTGAGGTAAGCGATCACTGCGTCTGTAGTCACCGACAGGATTTGATGCATCAAATCCGGTCGCTCATAAATCATGGTCTTGATGCGGCGATAATCACTGCTCGAAGCGCCCTCGACCATGTAGCAGGCCAGCGTGTAGGGGCTGCCGGAGAAGCCGATCAGCGGGACCGAGTTGTCCAGCGCGCGACGGATCTCGGAGACGCCGTCCATAACGTAACGCAGGTGTTCGTAAGGGTCCGGCGCCGTCAGGTTGCGAATCGCCCATTCCTCGCGTAGCGGGCGTTCGAATCTCGGCCCTTCGCCTTCACTGAAATAAAGCCCCAGCCCCATGGCGTCGGGAACGGTGAGGATGTCGGAAAAAAGGATTGCCGCGTCGAGGTTATAGCGGGCGAGCGGTTGCAGCGCGACTTCGCACGCCATGGCAGGGTTCTTGCAGAGTTGCAGGAAGCTGCCGGCGCGTTTGCGCGTCTCGCAGTATTCGGGCAGGTAGCGCCCAGCCTGACGCATCAGCCAGATCGGCGTGTACTCGGTCGGCTCCCCGTGCAGGGCGCGCAGGAAGGTGTCGTTGCGGGGTCGGGTCACGTCGGGTTCTGCCGAAGAGGTTAAGAAAAGCGAAAGTTCGCCGGGAAGCGAGGATTATCCCGCGTTCGCAGGGCAAGCGCCACCACGGACGTAGCGTCTTGCTAGCGGCGCCAGAAGGTCGGGGTAAATACGACCAGCAGCGTGAAGATTTCAAGTCGTCCGAGCAGCATGGCAAAAGTGCACACCCAGGTCTGAAAGTCGGTCAGAACCGCGAAGGTCGTCGCCGGCCCCACCTGATTGAGCCCCGGCCCGGTGTTGTTGATGCTGGCAACGATCGCCGAAAAGGCGGTGATGATATCCAGCCCCGAGAGCGAGAGCAGCAGGGTCATCGAGACAATACTGACCATGTACATGAAGCCAAAGGCGAGCACGGCAAAAAGGATGTTGCCGGGTACCACCTCGGAGCCGATTTTCACCAGATAGACGGCGTTCGGGTGAATGGCGCGTACCAATTCCCGGTTGACCTGCTTGTACAGCACGATGGCGCGGATCATCTTGATGCCGCCGCCGGTTGACCCGGCGCTGGTCGCGAAACTGGATAGAAAAAGCATCCACAGTGGCGCAAACATGGGCCAGAGATTGTAATCGGTATTGGCAAATCCGGTGGTGGTGGCAATTGAAACGACGTTGAATGCCGAATAACGGAAGGCTTCCGAAAAGCTGGCATAGACATCGTTTTCATTGAGGAATAGGGCGATTCCGAGAACGCTGCCGAGGGTAACGATGAGAAACCGGACGGCCTCGGGATCGGTGATGTAGGGCCGGATCGAACGGCCGGAAAGCGCAATGAAGTGGGTGGCGAAGTTCATTCCCGCGATCAGCATGAAGACGATGCTGACCGTTTCGATGGCTGGCGAGTCAAAAAAACCGAAGCTCGCGTCATGACTCGAAAAGCCGCCCAGACCCATGGTCGAGAAGGAGTGCATGATGGCATCCAGCCAGCTCATGCCGGCCCAGCGGTACGCCAGGATGCAGCAGGCCGTTATGCCGGCATAGACTACCCACAATCCCTTGGCCGTCTGCGCGATGCGCGGGGTCATTTTTGAATCCTTCATCGGCCCCGGCGTTTCGGCCTTGAACATCTGCCGACCCCCGATACCCAGCAGGGGAAGTATGGCCACAGCCAGAACGATCAAACCCATGCCGCCCAGCCAGACGAGCTGGGTGCGCCAGAAGTTGATCGAAACCGGCATCTTGTCAAGATCCGAGAAGACCGTCGCCCCGGTTGTCGTCAGCCCGGACACGGCTTCGAAATAGGCGTCGGTAAAACTGGCATCGAGATGAATCATCAGCGGCAGCGCAGCGAATAACGGCAGCACCGTCCACACCAGCGCGACCATCAGGAAGCCGTCGCGGATCGTCAGGTCGCGCTTGTCGCGGTGCGTTAACCCCCACAGAGTAAGCCCGACGCCCAGGGTTGTCAGGAGGGCTTCGTCAAAAGCGCGCTCGGCGCCATCATGCAAAACCCACGAGATACTGACCGGGATCAGCATGGTCAATCCGAAAATAAAAATCACCAGCGAAAGAACCCGGATGACCGGGAAATAGATTCTCATGGCGTTGCGATCAGAAAAAGTGCAGTCCAACCGAGAACAGCTTCTCAACTTTTTTGACTACTCGATTGTTAAGACAAAAAACGATGACGTGATCGGCGCTCCTGATGACCTCGTGCTTGTGTGCAATGACCACATGCCCTTTCTTTTTTATCTTGGCCATGCCGGCGTAGGCAATATCCTCATATCTGTCGAGATCGCGAACGATAGCCACCAGGGTCGCGCCAGGAATCACCGGCAGTTGCTCAACCCGGCGACCGACCACACGGGAGTTCTTTTCGTCGCCGAGCACGACAATTTCGATGGCTTCGGCGGCGCCGCGCCGGAGACTGTGCACCTTGGCCACAAAGCCGCTGCGAACATGGGAGAGCAGGTCGCCGATTGAAATTTGTGCCGGGGAAATGGCAATGTCAATCGGGCCACCCTGCACCAGTTCGGCATAAGCACGCCGGTTGATCAGTGCCAGCACCCGATTGCAACCCAGGTTCTTGGCCAGCGAGGCTGACATGATGTTGTCTTCGTCGTCGTTGGTCAGGGCGAGAAAAAGGTCGGTCTCACCGATCGACTCCTGTTGCAGCAGCTCTTCGTCCGTGGCGTCACCGAGCAGTACCAGGCCGCTGCCGATCATGTTGGCGATCGTCTGCGTACGTGCCGGATTGCTTTCGACCAGCTTCACCATGCAGCGGCCTTCAAGCCTTTGCGCAACGCGCAAGCCGATGTTGCCGCCGCCGGCGATGATGACGCGCTTCACTGGTGCCGTCATCCGGCGCATTTCGATCATGACGCGCCGGATGTGCTCCTCGGCCGCCAACACAAAAACTTCGTCGCCCTCCTCGATGATCGTATCGCCGGTGGGGGTGACGGGATGGTCCAGCCGGAAGATGGCCGATATTCTTGCATCGACCTTGTCACCCAGATGCTCGCGCATTTCCCTGATCGGCTTGCCGACCATCAAGCCCCCGGCAAAGGCCTTGACACCGACCAGGGCGAGGCGGCCATCGGCGAAATGCAGCACCTGCAAGGCTTCGGGAAACTCGACCAGTCGGACCAGATAGTCGGTGATGACCTGTTCCGGACAAAGCGCATAACTGACGGCAAAATTCGCTTCGGCGAGCAGCACCGGATTATCCAGATACTCGGCGGAACGGAGACGGGCGATCCGCTTGGGAACGTTGAATAGGGTGTGCGCCAGTTTGCAGGCCACCAGATTGGTCTGGTCGCTTTGTGTCACGGCAATCAGCATATCGGCGTCGTCCAGTCCAGCATCACGCAGGGTCGATGGCAGGATGGCGTTGCCGACAACGGTGCGCAAATCGAGTCGTACTTGCAGGTTTTCGAGCCGCTCACGGCTGCTATCGACGACTGTGATGTCGTTGCTCTCTGAGACGAGACTCTGTGCAACACTGGTGCCGACCTGTCCCGCACCGAGAATGACGATTCTCACGTTTCCCCTCCCCTTGATTCGATGCCGGCTGGCATTACTTCTGATCTTCGCTGCGCCGTCCTAGATTCAAACCCAACTGCTTCAGTTTGCGATAGAGATGGGTCCGCTCCAGGCCGGTTTTATCGGCGACACGCGTCATGTTGCCGCGTTCGCTCTTCAGATGATGTTCGAAGTAGAGCCGTTCGAAAGCTTCACGTGCGTCGCGCAAGGGTTGGTTGAACATGGGCAGGGCCAGCGGCAGCCTGGGTGCATCGCCGGCATCGCGCAGCAGAATGCTTTCGACATCATCGACCGAAATCTCTTCGTCGAGCGCGGACAAAGCAAGATTCTTGACCGTCGCCAGCAACTCGGCCCATTCACCCTGCCAATGGTGCAGGCGCAGCGCGTTCAGGGCGCCAATCGAGAAGTGACGCGAGGGCACTTCATTACGTTCGACCAGATGGGTCAGAACCAGCGAGGCAATTTCGGGGACGTCGTCGGAATGTCCGGAAAGTTGTGGCAAAGCCACCCATACCTCGCCCAGACGAGCCACCAGCACGGGATCCCAGCCGGCTTCAGCGAGCGTCGAAAGAGGGCGGGAGGAGGCCACAACCATTTGCAGGTTGCACTTCTCGATGCGCTCCAGCGCATAAGCGAGGTTCTTCTGTTGAAGTTTGCCGAGCAGCATCAGGTCGGCGACAAACAGGATGCCGCCGCCGGCGTTTTCAAGCATCTCCTGCGTCAGGGGCGCGCTCGAAGCAGAGAGATCGAGCCACGGTGTCTTGGGTGTTTGCAGGGTACGCGCGCACATTTCGGCGATGTTGCCGGAGGCGCTCTTGAGCAGTAGCACCGGGGTTTTGGCGGCGGCTTGTTCGATCCTTTTCTTCAGATCCTTGAGTAGCGGCGAGCGGGCAAAGGCGTCGAGCGTGAGCGGCGGCTTTTGCGGCAGGACATCGTGCTTGAGTGCTTTCTTGACGGTGGCCAACAACTTTTGCAGGGCTATCGGCTTTTCAAGAAAGTCGATGGCGCCAACGCGCGTGGCCTCGACTGCGGAATCGATCGTTCCATGACCGGACATCATGACCACCGGCATCGTCAGCAAACCGGCCGCTGACCATTCCTTGAGCAGCGAAATGCCGTCGGTATCCGGCATCCAGATATCGAGCAAGACCAGATCCGGACGTTTCTCGCTCCGGCTCCTGCGCGCGGCAGCGGCGTTTTCGGCCAGCGAAACGGAGTGCCCTTCGTCAGCAAGAATCTCGGAGAGCAACTCGCGGATGCCCATTTCATCGTCAACAACCAGTATTTGCGCCATGATCAGATCTCTTTACGGTACACGTTGCGCCAGCGACTCTTGATCTCCCCGCCCAATGGGAGCAGAGGCAGGGGAAACCCTCACCAAGCCTGAAGTTGAGCCCAATTGCTTGCGCTTGACTGTGGTTTCTCGGTTCATGTTGTTGCGCCTTCCCTGCCAGATATCTCGGAACTACTCGGGTTCGGCGTCATCCGTTGCGCGAGGGGCAGCCGGATGCTGACTTCGGCACCTGTCGGCTGCAGGTTGTTGATCCTGATGCGGCCCTGATGTTCATCGACAATTTTCTTGACGATCGCCAGACCGAGGCCTGTTCCTCCGGCCTTGGTGGTGACGTAGGGTTCGAATACACGGGACATCGTTTCAGGGGGAAAACCCGGGCCGCTGTCGCTGACAGACAGTTCCGCCATGCCGTCGATGGCGCGCGTTGAAACATTTACCCGGGCATCGTCGAAGCCATCCTGCGCGTCTTCGGCGTTGCGCAGGAGATTGTGGATTATTTGCCGCAACTGGCTGGCATCGCCCCACACCAGGGGAAGTTCCGGGTCAAGCGCTACATTGATTCGCGCCCGGGAAGTCTCATACAGTCCGAGCACCTCGCCAATCAGCGCATTCAGATCAAGCGTCGCCAGCACGGGCGCCGGCATGCGCGCATAGTCGGAAAATTCGTTGACCATGCGCTTCATCGCCTGTACCTGGTTGATGATCATCTGCGTCGAGCGCGTCAGCATATCGGCGTCGCCATTGCCCAGTTTGTCGACCAGCTTGACTTGCATACGTTCGGCCGAGAGCTGGATCGGCGTTAGCGGATTCTTGATTTCGTGCGCCAGTCGCCGCGCCACCTCGCCCCAGGCGGCACTGCGCTGTGCGGCCACCAGCCGCGTGACATCGTCAAACACTACGACATAACCGCCACTGCTTCCCTGCGGCAGTTGCGTTCCGCGCAGCAACAGGATCTGCGGCAGACCTCCGAGACGATCGAGTTCAATCTGTGTCTGCCATTCCTTGCTCCCATGCTCGGCGAAGGCGTCGCGAATCGCCCGTCCGAAGATTTGCTCGCGCGGCCAGTCGTCGACCGTCTCGGCCAGCAAGCCGGTGAAATCATCATCGAGAATGGTCTGCGCGCCCGCATTGACCGTGCGCAGCATGAAGCGACGGTCGAAGACGAGCACACCCGCCGACAGATGGGCCAATATCGATTCAAGAT
>JAYSZS010000205.1:0-4376 GCA_043737935.1 Propionivibrio sp.
CCTGTCAAATCTCCAAAAGGCGATGTCAAATAGCCTATGCGCTTGCAAAAAGATTTGGAACGAATGTGGCCAGGAGCCCGCCTGATACGTCACATCGTCGTAGTCTGACAGGCTGTTAGAGGGGATTTGATGCAATGGCCCTGAATGACCCGCCAAGGCGGCGCGTTGTGATGGGCCGTGTTTGCAGGATACTGACTTTGCCATTGGCAATCCCGAACTCGATATCCTGCGACAACGCATAATGCTCTTCCAGGGCCATGGCGATGTTGGCCCGGATGTCATTTTTTGCCAGGCATGGGACGTTGCGCAGATCGCTTTCGACCGGTACGATTGTTGTCCCCTTGCCGGAGGAATGCTGCTTGACCATGAACGCCTTCTTCCCGACGTGAACACTTGAAACCGAACCGTCAAATTTATCCACATAATAACGGTCTACGTCAACCACTCCGGAAACCACCCCTTCGCCAAGTCCATACGCCGCTTCAATTACGATCACGTCTCTTCCGCTAACCGGATCCGTAGTAAAAATCACACCGGAAACCTGCGACTCGAACATCTGCTGCACCACGATCGCCAACTTGACCGACCCTGGCCGAACAATGCGGTCGCTCCGGTAGAGCATTCCTCTGGTCAGCCAGAACGACGTCCATACTTCCTTTATCCAATACAGTAGCTCCGCGGGGCTAACGTATAGATACGTCTCTGCCGCTCCGGCAAAAGCCGCTTCTTCAGTATCTTCCAGGGTGCCAGAAGAGCGCACGCTCAAGAAACTGTTGCGCCAGCCGGATAAATCGACCGCCTCCATGATTTCCCGACCTACCCCGGTCGCACTATCCAGATCCCCTCGGCGTATCAAGTCGCGAATTTTCTCCGAGGCGTCGGTAATCTTCATTCGCGTGTCTTCGTATGCTATTTCTTGAGTCGCAAGAATGGCCTCGATTCCCGACGTCAGGTGCAAATAGGCCGCGCGAATTCCGTTTTCCTCAAGAAACCGGTCGAAGGCGAAGGAGGTCACCATGAACGCTGGCGGTACCTGCGCACCATAACGCTTGACGATTTTTGCAATTTCTCCAAGATTCGCGCCTTTCCCGCCAACCAGTTCGACATAATCGGCATCAACCTCTTCCAGCAACAAGACGGCACGCTGAAATTGCGCAATCCGCTTTTTCTTCGCTTGCGTCAGTTCGTCCGCCTTGCTTCGCAAGTGAGCGACCATTGCCTTCGCCACCAGACCTTCCTCGCGCATGCGCTTGAGCGCTCCGTTCAGCGCCACCTGTACTTCTCGCTTCATCCTGTAATACGCATCTTCCAGTTGGCCGGCGGGATCTTCTATGTCGACGAATTCCCGCACCTTGGCATAGTGGCTGAGCAGAAAGACTCTTCCAGCGGTGCCCGGATAGTGGTCAGCGACGAATCGGACATGAGATCTCTCCATCGCCAGGATCAGATCCGCCTCGCGAATATCGGCATCCGCAAGCCTTCTGCTTCGGTGATTTGCAGCAATGATGCCGTCTTCGGAGAGCAGCAGCGCCTGGCTGGTCTCGGACATCGGCCTGTCCTCAAGTGCTGCGACACCACGGGATAATACCTTGACACCCGATATTCCCTCGGCAACCAGCATCTTCATCAGCAAGCGCTTGGCCAAAGGGCTGCGGTCGATATTGGCGGTACACACCAGCAAGATTTTCTGGGGTCTGATTTCCCTGGCACTGTGTCCGAGACGACGCAGCGCCTTGCGTATCGCAGGCAGATCCGCTTCAGTCAAATTGCGCTTTGTCATGGCTTCAACTTCTTGCAGGGCCGCGGCTCTCAGCAAGGCGATACGTGGATGCCGTCGCAATGTCTGGATTCGCGTTTGGAATGCCTTCAGTCGCGGATCGCACAGATCGAGACTTTCCGCCAACATCGTGACTTGTGTCCACAGGCGCTCGACCAGCGCAATGGTGTTCAGCGCTCTCCACAGTACCGTCACCGCCGCAATGTTGCGCTCGACCTCCGACAACAATCCTTCGAGTTCGGCAAACGCGTTCCCGGTAACGGTCTGGATCAGCCTGGCAACATTGTCTGTCGCGCCTTTCGGGAGCGGCGCTGTCGTTCCTCCCGCGGTAATCCCACGGCGCACACTGCGCACGATATCAATCATCTGCTTTCGCACGGCGGGATTGACTCGCTTGTTCCATAGTGCTTCCGCCAATATCAAGGCCAGGCCGTCGGAAACGATCCCCTCGCCGGTATCGCGTGCACCCATAGCCAACGGCACGGCTGCCAGCCAGGCGTCCAGTTCGGCAGGGGATTTTTCTCCCGAAACCACTTGATGAATTAATTTGTGCAGTGGTTCAAGGGGGATTCCTGCCATCGGCATGATCGAGACGATCCCCTGTGATGCCCAGATCATCACGACGCATCCCTCGAAAATATCGACTGTTTCAGAAACCATCGACTCACTGACCCAGAAACCTTCGTCAGTCCGGGTGGCCTTTCCGGGGCGTCTTTCTTCGATGCGAACAAGAGGGCCTTCCGATGATTGCAGCCACTCGGCATGCGGCAAAATCAACGATGGGATGCCGTATTCCCGGGTCGTGACTCCGGCGTGGCTAAGCAGTCCCCCACTGGTTACCAGTACCGCTTCAGCGGCTCGAATGGCTTCAATATCTTCGGGTGTAGTAAATGGTACCAGTAGTACACGCCCTTTGCGACTCTGAGGATTCAAACAATAGTCACGATCAAATGTAATGCGCCCGATGCGGACGGATCCATCGCCAACGGAAGCCAGCAGACCCCGGACAGTCTGACCACTGAATCCACCGGGCACGCGTGATTTTTCGACCAGCAAGCGGTACGAAACAAGCTTGCGAAACGCAGGAACCTGGATTTTGGCGGGAACTTTATAAGCGCTTTTACGCAGTATTTTTCTCAGGTCGGCAATGGACAGCCATTTGCCGCCGTTGGTTCGCGTCAAGTGATGGCCAAAGGCATACAAGACCGAACGATTCTGATCGTCGGCCAAGCCATAGATCACCAACCATTCGTTAGGTGCTATCTCTTGCTGGGCCCGCTCCACGGTAAGCTGGTCGATGCTTCCGATCGTATCGAAATCCAGATGGAAGTCGGACTTCTTCAGCAGCACGGCGGTGCGTAATGCTTCGTGCTCGCGGGCCAATACGCTCCGGATGATTTCCTTCAGCGGCTGGTAGGCCGGATTACGTTCCAGGAACCCTCCACTGTCGAGCCGCAATTCTCCGCGACCCAGCGCTTTGCGGAAGGGGGCATTAAAGTGCCGGTCGATAACCTCCTGCCCAACGCCGCCTGTTCCCGGCTGAATGACCGTTATGTCGAAGCTCCGCAGCAGCGCATTGAGCGCGAAATAAAGGCGATGGCGGACCATCTGCCGTTCTTCGGAAACATAGGAATTGAACTCGCGCAGCGTTCTGGGGCCGCTAAACTCGCAGTACGTTTCGAATGGCATGCCACCGCCGCTATAGGGGAACGGGATCATTCCCTCAACCAGAAACATCCGTGCCATCGTGGTGGCGAATTCGCTGATCTTCTCAGGACTTGTTTTGTACGCTAATTCCCCCGATGGAACTTTGGCCAGGAAAATATACAACTTGGCGTAGTCCAGATCCCGTAAAGACCATATGAGCCGCAAGACCACTACAAGAGCGTGCTCAATCTGGCTTTCAGCCCGTGCTCCATGATCTTTGTCCAGATAGCCGGTTACCAGGATTTCGACGAGGCTACTCTGGTCCACCGTGACGCTCAGACCGGCGTCTCTCAAGACCTTGCCGGTAAATTCGGCGCGCAGCGCTTGCTGCAGTTCCGCCCCGCCCTGGTAACTTTGCAACCGGATAAGTCCCTCGTCGTCCGGGTCGGCAATATTGGCGAATAATTCGATCCGATGCTCTCCAAGCTTGACGCTGTAGGTAATGAGATTGCCAATCAGTACGAACGTACCGGGACAGGGCACCGCCAGCCACTGTGCTGCCCGTACAATCGTTGCCAGGCCGCGATGACGGATCAAGCCGTTCACAATGATCGGTGCGTCATCCAGTCTCGCTATCCGGATGTCCTCGGTCTTGTCGCCTCCGATACGGCCGATGGTAAGGCTCATGTCCGCGCGGGCAGCAGTCATCCGTTGTTCGAGCGCTCTATTGCCCCTTTCATGCAAGAAGCGTATCAACGCATGCACGCTGGCTGGCTCGGCGGCTGCGGAATCTGTGGAATCCGCGATCCGGGTAATCTTTTGTCGCAGCACGGGGGGCAACTTGTCATGCTGCGACAGGTCGCTCCACGAACTATCCAGATCGTGCACGAGCTTGTTATAGAAGGCGAGGGCGGCGTCGCCATCAGCTGGGTAAGCAAGCTGCCGATACGCT
>JAYSZS010000206.1:0-4376 GCA_043737935.1 Propionivibrio sp.
ACGCTGCGGTTGCCGACAAAGCCCAGGGCGTCCTTGCGTTTGGCGATTTCTGTGGTACCCGCTTCGCCGAGCATGGTGAAGATCAGTTCCAGGTCGGTCATGTGGTCGCGCAGGTTGGCGGTTTTCGCCAGCGCCAGCCCCTTGTGTTTCTTGTGGTCGCCGGGGGTTACGCCGAAGGTGGCGCGGGCGATTTCGGCGGTGAGTATGGAGTATTCGCGGCCTTCGGCGACGCCGCGCGCTTTCCACTCATCGGTCAGCGTGCCACGGATGGCGATGGCGCGCATGCGCTTTTCAATCCAGACCTTGGGGTAGCCCTTGGCTTGGTAGAGTTCGCGGGCGCGGGCACTGGCCAGTTCCGGATCTTCGATTTCCTTGACGCGTTCGTAACCGACCTGCGCCAGCCAGCGCTTAAAGGGTTCGGCCTTGGGCGAGGGGATGGACTGGATGATGCGGAAGAGGGTCTCCGTGGTGGCGCAATCCGTTTCCCGTTGTTTGCCGTCTGGCGCGGCAAGTTTCAACCTTACGATTTTCTCGTAAGGTTGCTCGGAGCCCGCCTCCTGAGCCAGTTTGCGTTTGAGATCGGACCAATAGCGGTTAGCGTAGCTGCTCTCCGAAAGCACGCCGACAACGTCGATGACGGAGAACCACCATTCGTTTTCGTGCCAAGCGCGACGAATCGCTTGTTCCTGAAAATTAACAATGCGGTCCTCAGCGAATGATGAAGGCATAACAGCTTTTTTACTCATACGCCCAACTCCTTGAGGTAGGTTTTCATCTTGGCGCGCACTTCGGCCAATTCGCCTTCGAGGCATTCGATTTCCTGTTCCACGGCAGCCACATCGATTTCATCTTCTTCCTCAAAAGTATCCACGTAGCGCGGAATATTGAGGTTGAAGTCGTTCTCGGCGATCTCGGCCAGCGTGGCGACGTAGGCGTACTTGTCTACGTTCTGGCGTGCGTCGAAGGCGACGACGATCTTGTCGAGGTGCGAGTCGAACAGGGCATTCTGTGTTTTGGCGGCCTGAAAGTCGCTGCTGGCGTCGATGAACAGCACGTCGCGACACGCTTCGCGCTCGCCGCCCTTTTCACGCGACCGGTCAAAAACCAGAACGGCGACCGGGATGGTGGTGGTCGGGAAAAGGTTGGCCGGTAGGCCGATGACGGCATCGAGAAGGTTATCCTCGATCATCTTCTGCCGGATGCGGCCTTCGGCGCCGCCACGGAACAGCACGCCATGCGGCACGACCACCGCGACACGACCGGCCTACCCAATGCGGTTTCGACCATGTGCGTGATGAAGGCGTAGTCACCCTTGGATTTGGGCGGCACGCCGCGCCAGAAACGATTGAAACGATCCGACTCGGCATGCTCGACACCTCATTTATCGAGGCTGAAGGGCGGATTGGCAACGACCAACGTCGAATCGCATCAGGCGGTCGGCTTCGACCAGCGCCGGGCTGTTGAGGGTGTCGCCCCATTCGATTCGAGCCGAATCCTTGCCATGCAGGAACATGTTCATGCGCGCCAATGCCCAGGTGCTGCCGTTCACCTCCTGGCCGAAAAGGGCGTAATTGTTGCGTTGTTCGCGGCTGCCGGTTTTTTCCACGAGCGCCGCTGCCTCGATCAGCAGACCGGCCGAACCGCAGGCTGGGTCGCAGATGCGTTGGCCGGGTTTGGGCTTGGCCAGTCGGGCGAGCAGGCGCGAGACCTGCTTGGGCGTGTAGAACTCGCCGGCCTTTTTGCCGGCATCGGAGGCAAAGCGCTCGATCAGGTAAATATAGGCATTGCCGATGACGTCCTCGGAAACGCGAGAAGCCCGCAGATCGAGCTTGGCGAAATCTTCCAGCAGATTTTAGGCGACGGTTGCGATCCTTGGTCTGACCGAGATTGGCTTCGGAGTTGAAGTCGATGTTGCGGAATACCCGGTCGAGCTTGGCCTTGTTGGCATCCTCGATGCCATCGAGCACGATGTTGATTAACTCGCCGATGTTGGCGGCGTTGCGTCGCTCGTACAGGCTGTTGAAATCGCCAGTAAAGCGCTCGCGATCCAGTTTTCGCCGGATACGCTCATCGTCATCGCCATACTGCTTGCGATAGGTGTCGTAATGTTCTTGCCAGAGGTCGCTGATATACTTCAGGAATAACATAACGAGAATGTAGTCCTTGTATTGGGCCGGATCGACAACGCCACGGAAAGTGTCGCGGGCGGCCCATGCCGCCGAGTTGACTTCTTGTTGTGTGATTTTGTCGTTCATCCGAAATTCCTTCGATCTTTGAGAGGGGCGGTAGTTTTACCCGTGCCTGGTGCAGCATTCTGTGCTTTATGCATCAATATTCCGTCGATCAGCGCTTGACGCCGATCGATCAATTCTCTGGCGATCCTGGCCTCAAGGCTCGCTAGTTTTCCGATTTCGACGATTCGCCGCTGTGTAGCCAAGTTTGGGATGGCGATCTCCAACTGCTCCAGCGCCGCCTTGCTGATCATTCGCACCGCCGTACCCTCGGCCTGGGCTGCCAACGCTGCCTGAATTGCCGGCAAGTTGATGTACCAGAGGAGGTAGGCGGGCAGCACATCAACGGGGCGAATCAACAACATGGGCGCAGCAAGAACCGCCGGCCCCACGTCTTCCGAAATGAGTACTACCGAATTGGTCCGTCCGCGAGAGCGAAATACCAGGTCTCCTTGCCTGATCAGGTGCTGCTCGTTGAAGTCCGGTATGTTCACCCGAACGGCATCCTCCAAGTGCAGCAGGCTGGCGTCGTCAATGTCCTTCATCTGCACAACAGCGATTGCACCCGCCGCATCGTGCTCAAGGCGCGAACGGAAGGGGTAACCCATGCGGATGCTTGCCACTTCCCCCAATTTCGTCATATCAGTAGAAAAAGTTTTTCTGGTTTAGGTTGCGATTGTAGGGGGCAAATTATCTCAGTCAGGTGTTGTAATCGTTTTTCTGTGTAATAAAGTTTGGCTTCCTGATTGAATAGCGCGTTCATGGTGGTATCGTCAATCACATCACTGAGCCAGGAAATGCGCTGATATCTCAGATCCTGTATTACCCGAAAACGGCAGAATGGTTTATATTTCGCGGCAGCAGAGCGCCTGAAGCGCCATAGGCGGGTCGCCAGCAAGCCTTGCGGCATGACCCGAGCGGCGTTTTATCTCCCCTTTGCGCTGGCGGCCCTGCGCAAGCCAGGAACGATTACCCCTCTCGCAGACAACCCGGCGCAACGAGCCAGCCCAGTCTGGTGCCGCAGCAACGGGTCTCCGAGTACTTCACCGAACCGCTATAGCGGTACACATAAATACCAGGATCCTTCAATGAAACAATCCCCACCCTCCCTGCTGAGCAGGATTTCACTTGCTTTTGGCACCTTTTTCTCGGTCATTTCCGACAGCCAGTTCGCCGCACGCGTGCAGGACTTGCGCGACGGTGTGCAGCGCAGCGAACCCTCGGTGCCTGCTCCCGCATCTGCTCCTGCTCCTGCCCCTACTCCGGCCGCGCCGAAGCCGATCGTCGTCCCGCTGCGCGAAGCGGCGCCGGACGGCGCGCTGCAACTCCTCGGGTTGTTGCAGCGCGAGGCGCGCTTCATCGACTTCATCCAGGAAGACGTCGCCGCCTATGCCGATACCGATGTCGGCGCGGCGGCGCGTGTGGTCCATGAAGGCTGTCGCAAGGTGCTGCGCGACAACTTCACGATCAGCCCGGTACGTACTGAAGCCGAAGGCAGCCGCATCACGCTGGCGGAAGGCTTCGATGCGGCGGCGATTCGCATTACCGGCAACGTCGTCGGCCAGCCGCCGTTCAAGGGTAGCATCACGCATCGTGGCTGGCGGGTCGACGAAACGCGCCTGCCCAAGCTGGCCAGCGGCCATGAGCTGCGCATCGTGGCGCCGGCGGAGGTGGAGCTATGAGCGATGCGAAATTTTCAATCGGCATCGATCTGGGAACCACTCATTGCGCGCTGTCCTACGTCGATATCGCGCGCTGCGATGGCGAGCAGGTGGCGCAGGAAATCATGCTCGTTCCGCAGTTGACCGCGCCCGGTTCGGTCGAGTCGCTTGGCCTGCTGCCCTCGTTCATCTACCTGCCGCATGCGAGCGAACTGGCGGCCGGCGATCTGACCCTGCCGTGGACCTCCGAGCAGGATTATGCCGTCGGCGAGATGGCGCGCAGTCGCGGTGCAGCAACACCGATCCGTCTGGTCTTGAGCGCCAAGAGCTGGCTGTGCCATGCCGGGGTCGATCGTCGTGCTCCCATCCTGCCCAATGACGCGCCGCCGGAAGTGGAACGCCTTTCGCCGTTCGAAGCCTCTCAGCGCTATCTGGCTCACCTGCGCGCCGCCTGGGATCAGGCTTTTCCCGAGGCGCCCTTCGT
>JAYSZS010000207.1:0-4367 GCA_043737935.1 Propionivibrio sp.
GAATGTGCACTACCCCACCGACATCAATCTGCTCCGTGATGCCCTGCGCAAGGTCATCACCCTTACCGCGCAGTGGTGCGACGATCTTGGCCTCACGGACTGGCGCCAGTCCGTCTATAACGTCTATAACGTCTATAACGTCAATCACGTCATGCGCCCGGCATAAAACAAGAAACGCAGCAAGGCCACCTCAGCGGCGCGGGTGGAGCAAAACTAAGCGCTTATCGTCACCGCCGGATTCGACGGCTATTGGTTTGGCATCGATCAAGCCGAACTGGCCACCGTCATTCTGTTCAAATCCCGAGCCGACTTGGAATCTGTCCACAAGGCGATCGTCACCGCCGCCATCACCGGGTTCGGCGCCACCGATGTCATGCGCTTTCTCGGCAGAAAACCACATCATGCCTTCACGGGTGAGGTGACCATCGACCGCAAGACGCGACCGGAAGGCTGCCGTATCAAGTTTCGCATGAAACGTAACTCCATCAAGCTTTACGATCATCTGAATGTCCTGCGTATCGAGACGACCATTAACAATCCAGCAGAATTCAAAATCCTCACGTCGTCCGAAAATGCCGAGGGAAAGGTCGTCTGCCGGTGGTGCCCCATGCGCAAAGGCGTCTCGAATTTCGGGCGTTACGCAGAAGTTGGCCATGGCGCCAACTCGCGCTTGATCAATGCCCTGGCTAACGCTTCCTCTTTAAGGTGAGGCGACCGACATCCTCGATCGCCTCAGCCGGTCTCAGAGCAAAGCAGGGCCGCATGTCGCCGCCTTCAACCCGGTGACACCAGAAAATGCCCTGTTTGCGCTGCTCTCCAGCGGGTTTGCTCTCAATGGATTCAGCAATCGTGACTTTCAGGAAAAAATCTACGCTACCAGACCCGCGGACGAACAGGAGACAATCCGTCGTACCCATCGCGTCAGCCGTTTGATCTCGAAATTGAGGGGCCATGGCTTAATCGCCAAGGTCACAAATTCCCGTCTCCAACCTATCGCATCACAAAATATGGCGCATCCTGCATGTGGGCCGTCGAGCACTTCCGTGAAATCAACTTCCCAACTGCTTTCAATATGACTAAATCATTCGCGCAGTAGAGACAATTGTTGCGGAGGAATTTCATAAGACTGCAGTACCGCTCAGGGTCGCATCGGCAGCTTGGATTATGGCTGATAGAGGCGCAAAGGAAGTTGAATCTTAAAGTATGATACCTCTTGGGTACCGCGCTATTGACCAAGGGCAATAGCCGGCACATGATTGATGGTTGGTGTTATCTCGGTGCCGCCCTTACCGAAGACGAAGTGGAGTCGCTACTGGAGAATGGCAGGCCTCGCTCTGAACGTGATACCTATTGAATTCTGGTCAAGCATGAGGGGCTGATGGCGGGTTCGCAGGTGATAGTTAAATTGTGATTGGCCTGATAAATTGACTGCCCAGATCGAATCTGCCGCTGTACTTGACCGCCTCGACGGCCTGGTTGAACGTGTCACCTTCCACAACGAGCAGAACGGGTTTTGTGTGCTGCGCCTGAAAGTCAAAGGTGAGCGAGAACTGATCACCCTGATCGGCCATGCCCCGGCCGTTTCCCCCGGCGAATACGCTTCGGCTTCCGGGAACTGGGTCACCGATCGCGAACACGGCCGGCAGTTCCGAGCAGTGTTCGTCAAAATCTCCCCACCGACCACATTGACCGGCATCGAACGTTATCTCGGCTCGGGCATGGTCAAGGGCATCGGTCCGGTTTATGCCGGAAAATTGGTTAACGCCTTTGGCATGGCAGTGTTCGATGTCATCGAGCTAACTCCGGGCCGTCTTCGGGAAATTCCAGGTATCGGGGAAGTGCGCGCCCAAAAGATTACCTCCGGCTGGGCCGACCAGAAGGTCATCCGCCGCATCATGGTCTTCCTGCACGCCAATGGGGTCTCCACGTCCCGAGCGGTGCGTATTTTCAGAACCTACGGTCAACAGGCCATCGACATCGTTACGGAAAATCCTTACCGACTGGCCCAGGACATTCGCGGCATCGGGTTTCTCACAGCCGACACCATTGCCCAGAAAATCGGCATCGCCAGGGAGTCTCCCCTGCGCGCCCAGGCCGGGATTTCCTATGCGCTGAGCGAAGCCTCGGGACAGGGCCACTGCGGACTGCCCTATGCCGAACTGGTGCCGCTGGCGGTAAAACTGCTCGGCATCCCGGATTCCATCATCGAGGCGGCCATCGCCCAGGAAATCGCCGACGAAGTGCTGTTCCCCGATACAGTCGAGAATCAGCCGTGCGTATTTCTGGCGCCACTGTATTCAGCCGAGCAATCGATTACCGCCCAAATACGGCGCTTGAAAACCGAAGTAACCACCCTGCCCGCCTTCGATGCCGGAAAGGCAATTCCCTGGGTCGAGCAAAAACTCACCATAAAATTAGCCGATAGTCAAAAGGCCGCCATTCGCCTCGCGCTGACATCAAAACTTCTGGTGATTACTGGCGGACCTGGGGTCGGCAAGACCACGCTGATCAATTCCATTCTGACCATCCTGGCCGTTAAAGGCGTCAAGCCCTTGCTGTGCGCACCCACCGGACGCGCGGCGAAGCGTCTCAGCGAATCAACCGGTCTGGAAGCCAAGACCATCCACCGCTTGCTCGAGGTCGATCCGAGCAATGGCCAGTTCAAGCGCAATGCAGACAATCCCCTGGTGTGCGATCTACTGGTCGCTGACGAATGTTCGATGATCGACGTGCCGCTGGCCAACCACTTAATGAAGGCAGTAGCCACGTCCACAGCGGTGATCCTGGTGGGGGACGTCGATCAACTGCCCTCGGTCGGGCCTGGACAATTCCTTAGCGATTTAATCGATTCGGGCGCGATCCCCGTCGTCCGGCTGACCGAAGTATTCCGCCAGGCGGCCAGTTCGCGCATCGTGCGCAGCGCCCACCAGATCAACCGGGGGATTGTTCCGAGCCTGCCGGAAAAGGGGGAAACTTCGGATTTCTACTTCATTGCAGCGGATGAACCCGAGGTCATCGCGCAAACCGTGGTGGATCTCGTGCAAGCGCGCCTGCCCAAGAAGTTCAAAGTCGATCCGGTTCGTGATATTCAGGTTTTGTGCCCGATGAACCGCGGGATCACGGGCGCCCGGGGGATCAATCAGGCCTTGCAGGCCGCGCTCAATCCGCCTGGCGAACACAGTATTGACAAGTTCGGCAACCGCTTCAGCGTCGGCGACAAGGTGATGCAGATCGAAAACAACTATGACCGCGATGTCTTCAACGGGGATATCGGGTTTGTTACCGACATCGATCAGGACGACGAGGAACTGGCGGTTGAATTCGATGGCCGGCTGGTCAGTTATCCGTATTGCGAACTCGATGAGCTGGTGCTCTGTTACGCGACGACAATTCACAAGTCGCAGGGCTCGGAATATCCGGTGGTGGTCATTCCGATTTCGACCCAGCACTACATGATGCTCAAACGCAATCTGATTTATACGGGGATTACCCGTGGCAAGACCCTGGTGGTGCTCGTCGGCCAGAAAAGAGCGCTGGCCATGGCGGTCAAGGGTAAGCAGGTGGACAAGCGCTGGTCGAAGTTGAAAGAGCGTCTGCTGACGATCGGCTAACCGGCTACCTCAGTCAATTGAGTACATTGTGCAGGTTTGTCCTATGCACCAACGCACCGACGCACCAGCGCACCGTCGTCAACGGGGACTATTTTATGCAACGTGACCTTCTATTTCACGGAGCGTGACCGCGCAGGCGAATGCTGAATGGATAGGGGTTAATTTTATCTCAATCGGTCACGCAATCGTGAAATGAGCGGTCACGATGCGTTGACCCGCACGTTGACTTCGGCCCGCGCCATTTGCGCCTGTTCCGCACTGTGGCACAGGATGACGAAGTCGTTAGCGTAGCGCACCATGCGATAGCTCAGCTTTTCCATTCTTTCGACCAAGGGGTGCTGGTAGAGGTTCGCCAGTAACGGGCTGATGACCGCCCCTGGTGAGTGAAGGAAATCCTTGTGGGACGGGTGCCTCCCTCCCGTAGACGCCCAACGTTCCAGTCCTCTGACGATGTCCTGTCGCAACCAACCTGCCAGCAGTTCGAGCAGGCATCCATTGCTGATCCGTTCTTCGATTCTTTATTTCAGCAGGGGATGTGGGATGCTATCAAAGTAGCCGTTCAGATTGGCATCCACGACGTGGGTATACCTTCGGCTACGGGGCTATGGCTTACCCCGACACAGGGGGACTCTCACCGTGCTGTTGGCGCGCCTTGACGAGCGCACTCATCCCAGCGCAAGCCGGGACCTACTTGCGGGCACCATTCTTGATACCGGCTTTTACCCGAAGGAAAGACTCTCGACGTGGCCTAGGGCC
>JAYSZS010000208.1:0-4361 GCA_043737935.1 Propionivibrio sp.
GTCTTATTGATTTTCTCGCGTGAATAATCGTCGATTTCAATGCCCTGGACAATCTTGAATGAACCGCCCTTGCACTCGCAGGGGAAACCGAACACGATGCCGTTCGGAATGCCGTAGGAACCGTCGCTCGGAACGCCCATGGTGACCCAGTTGGCCGAACCGAGCACCCAGTCATGAATATGGTCGATGGCGGCGTTGGCTGCAGAAGCCGCAGAGGAAAGTCCACGCGCTTCGATGATGGCGGCTCCGCGCTTGCCGACGGTCGGCAGGAAGACATCGTTATTCCAGACAGGATCGTTGATCAGCGTTTTGACGTTGTCGCCGTTGGACGTGCAGTTATGGTAATCGGCGTACATGGTCGGTGAATGGTTGCCCCAGACGACGAGATTCTTGAAGCTTGAAACCGGGCGACTGCTCTTGACGGCGAGCTGCAGGACGGCGCGATTGTAGTCCAGACGCAGCATGGCGTGGTAGTTGGCCGGGTGGGTACGGCCCACCTTTTTGGCAGCGGCGGCGGCAATCAGTGCGTTGGTGTTGCAGGGGTTGCCGACGACCAGCACCTTGACGTTTTCATTGGCGTTCTCAGCGATGGCCTTGCCCTGCACGGTGAAGATGGCGCCGTTGGCCGTCAGCAGATCGGCACGCTCCATGCCGGGGCCGCGCGGACGAGCGCCGACCAGCAGGCAGATGTCGGCATCCTTGAAGGCGACGTTTGGGTCGTCGGAGGCAATCATGCCGGCGAGCAACGGGAAGGCGCAGTCGTCGAGTTCCATCATGACGCCCTGGCAGGCTTTCTGGGCTTGCGGCAGATCGAGCAGTTGGAGAATGACCGGCTGATCCTTGCCGAGCATTTCACCGGAGGCGATGCGGAAAAGCAGGCTATAACCGATCTGGCCGGCGGCGCCGGTGACTGTGACGCGAATTGGGGCTTTGGACATGGTGCGGCTCCTGTGGTTAAGAAATAATTGGAATAACCTGAAAACAAGCGTTATTTCACCGAACGAGTTTATTGGATGCAAGAAAACCAATTGAGATCATAAGAGCGAACGTCCACCGATGTCAATTGTCACTTTAAGTGTCTTGTGTCTTATATAAGATATTTATAATCTTATGGACTTTATGAATAATTTGTGCTGAAATTACTCTTTATGAACCAGCCATCGTCCATCCATTCTCCGACCTTCAGCCCACTCTATCGGCAAATCAGGGAACTGATTACGAGGAGCCTTGAAACCGGCGAGTGGAAGCCAGGTGATGCCATTCCCAGCGAATCCGAACTGGCGGTGCGGTTTGGCGTAAGCCAGGGTACAGTGCGCAAGGCGATCGACGAAATGGCCGCCGAGAATTTGCTGGTGCGCCGACAGGGCAAGGGCACCTTTGTCGCCACGCACGACGATCCGCGTTCGTTTTTTCGCTTTCTTCGCCTGGCGTCCGACGATTCCGATCTGCAGACCTTGAAGAGCACTCCCTTGGAGTGCTGGCGAGCCAAGGCGGGGGCTGACGTTGCTCGTACCCTCTCGCTGGAGACAGGGGCGCCGATCATTATTGTTCGCCGCCTGTTGCAGTGCGGTGAACGACCGGCTGTTTTCGATGAAATCTATCTTCCCGGTGAGCTATTTTCCGATCTGACACTGGATATCCTCAAATCCGGCGAGATGTCCCTGTACAGTCTGTTTGAGAGTCGTTATGCTGTGCGCATAATTCGTGCAGACGAGCGCCTGCGCGCCGTATCAGCCGACAGGGTGAGCGCAGAATTGTTGCAGGTGGCCGAGGGTAGCCCCTTGCTGCTGGTCGAGCGCGTCACCTTTACCTATGACAACAAGCCCGTGGAATGGCGTCGTGGTTATTATTCGACCCAGAATTTTTACTATTTCAACGAACTGGGGTAATGCCGGGAAAAACGTGTTTTCTTTTAATTTTTTTGCTTTACAGTGAATTGTTATTTTTAGGTTAATGCAAGTCCACGCGGCCATTTTGTTGGTCGCCTAACAACAGGGAGAATGTTCATGGCAGAAATGACTTTAAAAAAGAAGCGACCAAAAAACCTCGATCTGATGACGATCCGATTGCCCCTTCCGGGTATTCTATCGATACTTCACCGGGTGAGTGGGGCAGTTCTTTTCCTGCTGCTGCCCGTTCTTCTCTGGTTGTTCGAGAGCAGTCTGACTTCGCTTGAAACCTTTGCCGTAGTCAAGAGTATTGCTGCACATCCACTGGTCAAACTGATCCTGTTAGGGCTGATCTGGCTTTACCTGCATCATTTCTGTGCCGGAATCCGTTATCTGCTGCTCGATCTGCACAAGGGAATCGACCTCGAATCGGCGCGGCTTTCTAGCAAGATTGTTTTTGCGGTGAGTATCGTTCTGACCCTGCTTATTGGAGTGAAGGTGCTATGGTAAATCGAATTCTTGTCGGGGCTCACTACGGTCTTAAGGACTGGGTCATCCAGCGTGCAACGGCCATCATCATGGCCCTGTACACGGTCATTTTCTTCGCCATGGTACTTGTCGTCAGGCCGGATTCCTTTGCGGCGTGGCGCGGCATTTTTGCCAACGGCTTCATGAAGTTTGCAACCTTCCTGTGCTTCGTCAGCCTTTTCTATCACGCCTGGATCGGTATCCGGGATATCTGGATGGACTACATCAAGCCGGACGGTTTGCGTCTGCTTCTGATGATTGCAACCGCTGCGGTGCTGGTCGGCTATGCCGGCTGGGCCGTGCAGATTCTGTGGAGAATTTAAGTGAGCAAGATAACTATTCCCGTTCGCAAGTTTGACGCGGTGATCGTCGGTGCCGGCGGTGCCGGTCTGCGCGCCGCCATTCAACTTTCAGAAGCCGGCCTGAAGACCGCTGTCCTGTCCAAGGTATTTCCTACGCGTTCGCACACGGTGGCGGCGCAGGGGGGTGTTTCGGCTTCGCTGGGCAACTCCGAGGAAGATCATTGGCACTGGCATATGTATGACACCGTCAAGGGATCCGACTGGCTCGGCGACCAGGATGCCATCGAATACATGTGCCGCAAGGCACCCGAGGCGGTAGTCGAACTTGAACACTTCGGTATGCCATTTGACCGTACCGACGAAGGCAAGATTTATCAGCGACCGTTCGGCGGCCACATGTCCAACTTTGGCGAAAAGCCGGTTCGGCGTGCCTGCGCGGCCGCCGACCGGACTGGCCACGCCATGCTGCATGCACTCTATCAGCGCAACGTGCGGGCCAATACCCAGTTTTTCGTTGAATGGATGGCACTGGATCTGATTCGTGACGCGGAAGGGCAGGTGCTCGGCGTCATCGCGCTGGAAATGGAAACCGGCGAAGTCGTCGCCTTCCACGCCAAGGCCACCATCTTCGCCACCGGCGGCGCCGGACGCATCTACTATTCGTCGACCAATGCCTTCATCAACACCGGTGACGGCCTCGGTATGGCGGCACGCGCCGGAATTGCACTCGAGGACATGGAGTTCTGGCAGTTTCATCCGACCGGTGTGGCCGGTGCTGGCGTGCTGATTACCGAAGGCGTACGTGGCGAAGGCGGCATCCTGCGCAATTCGGACAACGAGCGCTTCATGGAACGCTACGCCCCGAACGCCAAGGATCTGGCTTCGCGCGATGTCGTTTCGCGGGCCATGGTGACCGAAATCAACGAAGGTCGCGGCTGCGGTCCGCACAAGGACTTTGTGCTGCTCGACATAACGCACCTCGATCCGGCAATGATCATGAAGCGGTTGCCCGGTATCCGCGAAATTTCCATCCAGTTCGCCGGTATCGACCCGATCAAGGCGCCGATTCCGGTGGTACCAACCTGTCATTACCAGATGGGCGGAATTCCGACCAATTACCACGGTCAGGCTGTCAATCCGGATGGCAGCACCATCAAGGGCTTCTATGCGGCCGGCGAATGCGCGTGTGCTTCAGTGCACGGGGCCAATCGCCTGGGCACCAACTCGCTGCTCGATCTGCTGGTGTTTGGCAAGTCCTCGGGTGACTCGGTCATTGAGGCCATCAACGCCGACCCGAAAGGCCTGAAGGAGCTTCCGGCTGATTTTGCCGAACGCACGCTGGCTCGCCTGAATCGCCTGAATACCCAGAAGGGCGGCGCCAGCGTCAATGAAACGCGACTCGAAATGCAGCGCACCATGCAGAAGCACTGCGGTGTGTTCCGCTTCAAGGACATGCTGGTGGACGGTGTGAGCAAGATTTGTGATCTCGAGAAAGCGGTACATCAGACCGAGATCGGCGACAAGTCGCAGACCTGGAACACCGCACGTGTCGAAGCGCTTGAACTCGACAACCTGATCGAAGTGGCCAAGTC
Source organism: Propionivibrio sp. (assembly GCA_043737935.1). Lineage (GTDB taxonomy): Bacteria > Pseudomonadota > Gammaproteobacteria > Burkholderiales > Rhodocyclaceae > Propionivibrio. The sequence continues at coordinate 4,312 of JAYSZS010000208.1, forward strand.
GACCATGGTTTCTGCGGAGGCACGCAAGGAGTCGCGCGGTGCGCATGTGC
>JAYSZS010000209.1:0-1740 GCA_043737935.1 Propionivibrio sp.
CCCGAGTTAACCCCCTACCCGTTGCAGTCACTTTTGAAAGAAGTTGTAGTACAGTAGAACGGTTAACGCCGTTACTGGATTCGGCCCGCCGAGAGCGAAATCGGCGGGCTTTGTTTTTTGTCCTCGCTCCTTCACATCAGGAGCCGGAAAGCCGTAGAAGATTAGAGAAAATGAGCACAATCCCCCTGACCAAAGTCGGCGCAGAGCAACTCAAGGTTGAACTACATCGCCTGAAGACGGTTGACCGTATCGAGACCTCGCGCGCGATTGGCGACGCCCGCCTGCAGGGCGATATCAGCGAAAATGCTGATTACGATGCCGCAAAAGAACGGCAGTCGTTCATCGAGGGTCGCATTCAGGAAATCGAGGGCAAGCTGGGCAACGCGCAGGTGATTGACCCGAAAACGATCAACTCCGAAGGCAAAGTCGTCTTCGGTGCCACCGTTGAATACGAAGACTGCGACACCGAGAAGCGATCCACGTACCAAATCGTCGGAGAAGACGAAGCCGATTTCAAGATCGGCAAGATTTCAGTCGGCTCCCCGCTGGCCCGCGCCTTCATCGGCAAGTCCGCAGGTGACGTTGTCGAAGTGCAGGCACCGGGCGGTTCCCGCGACGTTGAGATTGTTAGCGTTCGCTACGTGTAGCGCTCCGGCACCAAGTGGATCATGTCAAACTGCGTTACACAATTAATGCAGCCATGCACGGAATTCCCAAGCAGTAATCCGCTTATCGAACGGACCGGATCGCGACATAACCATTGCTCCGCAACATGAGCGTTTTTGGGGAGATCTCCATCAATCTCCCCACCATGCCAAGGTTGAGCGTCAGGGCTTGAGGGTTAAAAAGCGACACGATGACCGCATTCATCAGTCCCCGCAAAGTCGCTGAACCGAAACCCCGGGGCATTGACCAGGACTCTTATTTCCCTTTGAGGGAAAAGTCAACGATTGTGCTGACTATCCCAGCCTCGGAATGCCGAATGGCGGAAGCAACTTCTTTGAACTGCGCCTGGTCGTTATTTCTGTGACCTGGCCGCTGAACATCTAATTTGGAGAAGCCCAGTGCATTTTTGAAATGCCAGTCAAATGCTGGGCTACCAACGTTCGACACGGCAATCACGGTAAATCGTTTTGCCAGCGTATGGTGCGTCATCGTGTGGACTTCAAGTTGATGTCCCTGAAACAAGCTTCCTCGAGACACAAGAAAGTTACAGATGCTCTCCCGCCCGCCGAGAAGAAAACAGACACCCGCGATGTTGACGGGCTGCTGCAAGCTAGTGGCTAGGGTGTTCCAACTCCGGATTTGCTTGATTAAGCTGTCTTTTCCCTGCGGCGTAAAAGTAGCGGTGGTGTTCCATGCATAAACATCCATATTGCAAACTCCATAAATTATCTCGGTTAACCTTAGTTGGCTACGCAAATTTTCAGCCGAGTGAGTGTACTGCTGCCTCAGTTACGCTGTCAACACAGTGCCTTGTCCAACGAGGTATGAGCCTGATCGAGGCGCGTGTTTCCAACGAGAAATGAGCCTGACGCGGACGAAATGACGGGTCGGCCGACTTGGGTTGATCATCGCAATGATGGTGATCAACATGAACGAAACTCGTCTCGGCAGTTTTGTCGGGTGGGCTCTACGGACCGCGCCCTAAACCGCCAACAATTCCACATCAAACATCAGCGTAGCGTTCGGCGGAATCACGCCGCCTGCGCCGCGTGCGCCATAGCCGAGTTCCGACGG
>JAYSZS010000210.1:0-1739 GCA_043737935.1 Propionivibrio sp.
CGATACGCTGATCGATCTCGCTGCCTGGGGAGCGGTTGCCGGTGTGATCCAGATCCTGACCTACCTGGTGGCGCGCTTCGCACTGCCGCATATGACCCAGGATATTCCCGCCGGCAAAGTGGCGCCGGCAACCTTTCTTGCCGGGCTTTCGCTGACCGTTGGCCTGACCAATGCAGCCTGCATGTCTTATTGACCGGCAAATGCTGTTGCAATCGCTTCATGCACGTGGAACACCTATTCACAGAGAGCACAGAGAATAAACGGGTTCACCGCGAGTGGTTATTCTCGCTTTAGACCCGGTGTTCGCTGTGTCAAGTGATGCATCCATAGTTAATACGATAGCATTACTTTAGGGAGATCGACATGGCACTCATGGATTTCATCAAGAAACAGTTTATCGACGTCATTTACTGGACGGAGGAAGGCGATGGGGTGCTGGCCTATCTGCTACCCGATGCTGGATTTCGAAATCCAGAATGGCGCCCAATTGACGGTGCGCGATTCGCAGAGGGCGGTGTTCGTCAACGAAGGCCAAGTGGCCGACATCTTTCCCCCTGGGCTGCACAAGCTGACGACTCAGACGCTGCCGGCACTGACCAACCTGAAGAACTGGGACAAGCTGTTCGACTCGCCTTTCAAGTCCGACGTCTATTTTTTCTCGACCCGCCTGCAACTCGACCGCAAGTGGGGAACGCCGAATCCGATCACCATCCGCGACAAGGACTTCGGCATGGTACGGATGCGTGCTTTCGGCATCTATTCGTACAAGCTCACCGATCCGGGCAAGTTTTACAAGGAAATCTCCGGAACGTGCGAGCAGTACGGCGTTGACGATCTTGACGGTCAGTTGCGCAGTCTGGTGATCAGCACGATGACCGACCTGTTCGGCGACTCGGGCGTTCCCTTCATCGACATGGCGGCCAATCAAGAAGCGCTGAGCGAAGCGCTGAAAAGGAAGATGAAGACGGTGTTCGAGCGCTATGGCCTTGAACTCGACAGCTTCGTCGTGCAGAACGTTACGCTGCCGGAAGAGTTGCAGAAGATTCTCGATACCAGGATCGGCATGAACATGATCGGCGACATGGGGCGCTTTACCCAGTATCAGGTGGCAACCAGCATTCCGCTGGCGGCACAGAACGAAGGCGGAATGGCCGGCATCGGCGCCGGACTGGGAGCTGGCCTGAGCATCGGACAAGGCATGGCGCAGGCCATGACGCAAGCCATGCAGCCCCAGGCCCAGCACCCGCCGCAGCGGCCTCCGCACCAGCTGCTGCACCGGCCACCGCCACCGCCACTGCGGCTGCGACAGCGGCAACCGTCAGTGCCGATGAGGTGGTCGCTACGCTGGAGAAGTTGCACGGGCTGGTAGGCAAGGGAATTCTCTCGCAAGCCGAATTCGATACCAAGAAGGCCGAGTTGCTGGGCAAGTTGAGCTGAAGCGCTAGTTTTCTGCCCACTCCGGCCTTCCTTGAAAACCGCCAACTGTCCTTCCTGCGGCGCTCCGGTCAGCTTTCGCTCGGCGGCCTCGGTTTATGCCGTTTGCGAGTTCTGTCGCAGCACCCTATGCGCGATGGCGAGGATCTGAAGAACCTCGGGCGCATGGCCGATCTGATAGACGACCCGACGCTGATCCAGATCGGCAGCGAAGGAACCTACCGCGGGATTCACTTTGGCGTCATCGGGCGCATCCAGCTCAGGCATGAATCAGGCCTCTGGAACGAGGGGCACATCCTCTTCAA
>JAYSZS010000211.1:0-4353 GCA_043737935.1 Propionivibrio sp.
ATCGCGTTGGCCGCGTACTTGGTGAATTCGGCGCTGCGCAGGTCCATCACCAGCACGCGATCGCGGTTGCGGACGTAGGGCGCATACAGCGATCGCAGCAAGAGTACCGCGCGCTCGTCGTCCGAGCCGATGACGACGCGGTCGGGCCGCATGAAATCCGCGACCGCCGCACCTTCCTTCAGGAACTCCGGGTTCGACGCCACCGCGAAGTCCATCTTGACGCCACGCGCGGCACGCCGATGAGCTATGCCGTCGTCAGCAACCCCGAGTTCCTGAAGGAAGGCGCGGCCATCGACGACTTCATGAAGCCCGACCGCATCGTCATCGGCAGCGATGACGACCGCGCCACGCTGCTGATGCGCGCGGTGTACTCACCATTCATGCGCAACAGCGACCGCCTGTTGGTGATGGACTTGAAGAGCGCCGAATTCACCAAGTACGCCGCCAACGCGATGCTCGCCACCCGCATCAGCTTCATGAACGAGCTGGCGTTGTTGGCCGATGCGGTCGGGGCTGACATTGAACTCGTGCGCAAAGGCATTGGCAGCGACCCGCGCATCGGCTACGACTTCCTCTATGCCGGCGCCGGCTACGGGGGCTCATGCTTCCCCAAGGACGTCAAGGCACTGATCAAGACCGCGGCAGTCGATGTCGGAATTGACCTGAAGGTGCTCAACGCCGTGGAAGCCGCCAATGACGCGCAAAAGCATGTGCTCGGCGACAGGATCAAGGCGCGCTTTGGCGCCGACCTCACCGGCCGCCACTTTGCCTTGTGGGGCCTGGCCTTCAAGGCCAACACCGACGACATGCGCGAGGCAACAAGCGGCGAGGTGATCAAGGATCTGCTGGCCGCTGGCGCATCAGTTACGGCTTACGACCCGGTGGCGGTGGACGAGGCCAGGCATTGCTTCCCCGATGAGCCGCGGTTGAGTTACGCTGAGAACCAGATCGGCGCGCTGGATAACGCCGATGCACTGGTGATCGTCACTGAATGGAAGGAATTCCGCAGCCCGGACTTTGAGGCGATCAAGGCGAAGCTTAAGGCGCCGGTGATTTTTGATGGGCGAAATCTCTTCGAGCCGGCAGAAATGAAGCGCTTGGGGATGACTTACTTTGGGATCGGGCGGTTGGGTTGTTGCTTGGCGCCGTTCCCTCCCCACCGACCTTCTGGGCGTAGGGAATCACTACTGGAAACACGGCCTTTACCGGAACAAGCAGAATACATAGCGACCTGTACCTGGATAGCATGTCCAGGCCCGGAATGACGGGTGCCTACGCCGTATTGTTGCCTTATTTTTTTTATTGATCACTTGAAAGCTGATATGCACTCACTCATTCCCGTTGTTCTTTCCGGCGGTTCCGGCACGCGCCTGTGGCCGCTTTCACGCGAGAAGTATCCGAAGCAGTTGTTGCCGCTGATCGGTGATGACTCGTTGCTGCAAGCCACGGTGCGCCGGGTCGAGGGGCTGGCCGGCGTCAAACTCGGGGCACCAATGGTGGTGTGCAACGAGGAATACCGTTTCGTCATCGCCGAGCAGTTGCGTGCGATGGGCCAGCACGGCGCCATCCTGCTCGAACCGTTTGGGCGCAATACCGCACCAGCGCTGACGCTGGCTGCATTGGCGGCAATGCGCGAGGGCGACGACCCAATCTTGCTGGTAATGCCCTCCGATCATGTGATTCTGGACACTCCGGCATTTCAGGCGGTGGTGCGACAAGGCGCGGCGCTGGCCGAAGAAGGCGCGGTGGTGACCTTCGGTATCACCCCGGATTCGCCGGAAACAGGCTATGGCTACATCCAGTCCGGCAAACCGTTTGGCGAATGTGGCGCTCGCTCTATAGCGCGCTTTGTCGAGAAGCCGGATCTGGCAACGGCGCAAGCCTATCTTGATGAAGGCAGCTATTTCTGGAACAGCGGCTTGTTCATGGTGCGCGCCTCTGTGTGGCTGGCGGCCATCGAAACCTGCCGCGACGATATTCTGATCGCCTGCCGCGATGCCTGGGAAAAAGGTTCGTCCGAGGGTGAATTCCTGCGCGTGGACAAGGACGCTTTCGCGCTGTGCCCGAAAGATTCAATCGACTATGCGGTGATGGAGCGCATTGCCGCCGGCGAAGGCGCACTGCCATCCGGGGTGGTGATTCCCCTATCGGCCGGCTGGTCGGACGTCGGGGCCTGGGATGCCTTGTGGGACGTATTGCCCAAGGATAGCGAGGGCAATGTGGCGCAAGGCGACGTGCTGCTCTACGACTGCAAAAACACCCTGGCCATGGCCGAAGGCCGCCTGCTCGCCTGCATCGGTGTTGAAGACATGATCGTCGTGGAGACCCCGGACGCCATCCTGGTCGCGCACAAGAGCAATACACAGGACGTGAAGAAAATTGTCGATCACCTCAAACGCGAGGGACGCGCCGAAGGTCAATTGCACCGCAAGGTTTTCCGCCCGTGGGGTTCTTATGACGGCGTCGATGCCGGCGAGCGTTTTCTGGTCAAGCGTATCATCGTTAATCCGGGCGCCTGCCTGTCGTTGCAGATGCACCACCATCGCGCCGAGCACTGGATCGTCGTGCGCGGCACAGCCCAGGTGACGCGGGATGGGACAACCTACCTGGTGTCGGAGAACGAATCCACCTTCATCCCACTCGGCACCAAGCACCGCCTGGAAAACCCGGGCCGCCTGCCGCTGGAGATGATCGAGGTGCAATCGGGCTCGTATCTGGGGGAGGACGACATCGTGCGCTTTGAGGATGTTTATGGGCGCTAAACCGTGAATGACAAACTATGCCCTGTGGAATAGTCCGAACGGTCTATGTGACCTGTACACGCTGTCATCATAAAACCTCGATAATTTCGTCTTTATTCCTTGGAGCCCCGCATGACCACCTCTCGTTACCGGCGGCGGCGGTTTCATCGGCAGCAACTTTGTTCTCGACTGGCTGGTTAGTCGTATGAGCCGGCAGGGTAAATTTGTTCTAACGCTAACTCTTAGAAATACCGTCATTCCAGGCTTGATCCGGAATCCAGTCGTTCATCAAACCGATCTTTAACCTCTTGATCAGATGGACGTATCTGGATTCCGGCTGCCGCCGGAATGACGGAGGATTGTGAAGAACAAATTTATTCTGGATGAGCCGGTCATCAACCTTAACAAGCTGACCTACGCCGGCAATCTGGAGAACCTCGCCAGCCTGCAAGGCGGTGAGACGACCTATGTCGGGGATGACCGCTGCAAATTGCGCTGGGGGGATGCGCGGGGTAGTTTGGTCGTTTGTTTCTGGCCGACCGTCTTGAATTTGACGTTCCGACCACATCGAGAGAGTTTGGTAAAGCCTCTGGTTTTGTTACTATGACAGAAAAGGGAGAACCGGATTGGCGAGCTTTTTTAGTAGCAGATTTGGTAAAAACGTATGGCTTACAAACCATGCTAAAAAGAGCATGGTGAAGCGAGAGATCGACGATGCTACGCTGGAATATGTCATAGAGCTCGGAGATGTCCGGCATACCGATAACTCGAACCTATGGCTTTATTGCCGCATCGAAGGACGTGAAGACAACTTACTGTGCGAGGCCGTTGTCGAAAAAGAATCAATAGTTGTAAAAACAGTCATGATTAACCGGGAATTGGAGGACGAAGCATGAGAATCAAGTACGACGACCAAGACGACATAATCCACATTGAATTTTCAAATGAGCCTGTCGTCAAGGATGTTTCGCATGGATGGAATGTCAACATTGGCTACGCTGCCGACGGAATCGCTGAAATCAAGATTCTTGATGCCAAAAAAGCCGGATATTGGCCATTGGAGAACGCAGCAGACTTGCTGCCTATGGCAGCATAACCTGGCCAGGAACAAAAATTTACCCCCGCCAGGTTCGACTTGACGGGGGTTTTTTTACGCATTCGACAAAAACTAGTGCTTTGGTCACTCTGAGGTTGCGAGGCATTTAATTGTTCACAGCCACACATGAACAACATCTGGCTTTCATCGGGTTCGGTTTAAGATCTGACGCAAGAGTTGGATAATTATGCCTTCATTCTTAGGAGTCCCGCATGAGCATCCTCGTTACCGGCGGTGCCGGTTTCATCGGCAGCAACTTTGTTCTCGACTGACTGGCCCAGTCCGATGAACCGGTCATCAACCTCGACAAGCTGACCTACGCCGGCAATCTGGAGAATCTGGCCAGCCTGCAAGGCGATGCGCGCCATGTGTTTGTGCAGGGCGACATTGGCGATTTCGCGCTGGGCAGCCGACTGCTCGCCGAGCACCAGCCTCGGGCGGTGGTCAACTTTGCCGCCGAGTCGCATGTCGATAGCTCGATTCATGGGCCGGGGGAGTTCATCGAAACCAAAATCG